>CAZADO010000232.1:0-2697 GCA_964483885.1 uncultured Alphaproteobacteria bacterium
GGCATTGGAATCATGGCGGATGTCGCGTACCATTTCGGACTGGATGAATCCGTCGGCAGGCAGTCCATCGGGCCGGCGTCGGTGATTTTCTTGCGAATCGGTTTCTTTCTACGCGATGAACGCGCGTCGAATCGATAAAGCAAGCGCTGAACAAGCGCTGAACGCGGCGTTAAAGCTGCTGTCGCACCGGGCGTATTCGGAACGCAAGCTCCGCGAGAAGCTGCAGGAAAAAGGTTTTCAGCCAATTGCAATTCGCGATGCGCTGTCGGCGTGCAAAGAAAAAGAATTTGTCGATGACCGCAGCTTTGCACGGGATTTCATTGAACAGCGATTGGAAACTCGCCCGCGAGCGGGACATGTGCTGGTTCGAGAACTGCTGCAGCGCGGAATTTCCCCGGCAATTGCCAAAGAAATCGTCGCCGAATATGTCACCACGGACATAGAAAGCGAATCCGCGCAAACGCTTGCCCTAAAAAAATGGACTCAGTGTGCGCGTCTGGGACCGGATATCTGTTTTCGCCGTGTGAGTTCCTACCTCGCCCGACGCGGTTATAATTGGGAGACGATTCGCACCGCCATCGAAAAAGCAAAAACAACCTTTCAGGAAAACGAATAAATCTGCACAAGAAACTCAACTGAATTTGCAATGACATCTAAAGAAGTACGTAACGATTTTATCGAATTTTTCAAGCAGCATGCGCATACCGTGGTGCCCTCGGCATCTGTCGTGCCGTTGGATGATCCGACGCTGCTGTTCACCAACGCTGGAATGAATCAGTTCAAACCGATTTTTCTGGGACAGGAAAAACGCGACTACACTCGCGCTGTGGATACGCAAAAGTGCATTCGTGTTTCGGGCAAGCACAACGATTTGGAAGAAGTCGGGCAAAGTCTGTATCATCATACGTTTTTCGAGATGCTCGGCAACTGGAGTTTCGGAGATTATTTCAAACGCGAAGCGATTGTCTGGGCATGGGAACTCATGACGGCAGTCTGGAAAATGCCGAAGGATAAACTCTACGCCACCGTGTACGAAGACGATGACGAAGCCGAAGAACTCTGGCGCAACGAAACGGACATCGCTCCCGACCATGTCCTGCGCTGCGGCAAAAAAGATAACTTCTGGGAGATGGGCGAGACCGGCCCCTGCGGACCGTGCTCGGAAATTCATATCGACCGCGGCCCTGAATTCGATGACGACCCGAAAGCTTTCGTCAACACCGGCTCTCCGCGTTATATTGAACTCTGGAATCTTGTTTTCATTCAGTTCGACCGACAGGCGAACGGAACGCTCGAACCGCTTCCGCAGAAGCACGTCGATACCGGAGCAGGATTGGAACGCATCACAGCGGTATTAGATAATAAGCGTTCCAATTACGAAACGGATTTGTTCATGCCGCTGATGGAAGAAATTCAAGAGCTGTCAGGAAAAGCTTATACAACAGGCGAAGGAGGAATTCCGCATCGCGTGATAGCGGATCATGTGCGCTGCCTGACATTCGCGCTCTGCGACGGAGCGATGCCCGGCAACGAAGGACGTGGCTATGTGCTGCGGCGTATTTTGAGGCGCGCGTCACGTTTCGGTCGCAAGCTCGACATGCACGAACCTTTCATCTACAAACTTGTTCCGATCCTCGTTGACCGCATGGGCGATATTTTTCCCGAATTGAAAGCTCGCCATCAGCACGCAGCGCTCGTTATCAAAGCCGAAGAAGAACACTTCGGAAAAACACTCGACCGCGGACTTGAAATTTTCGAAGAAATCACACAGAAGACGAAGAAAGCCAAGAAAAGAATTATCCCCGGTAAGGATGTTTTCCGCCTCTATGATACTTTCGGTTTCCCCCTTGATTTGACCGAACTCATGGCTCGCGAGCAAAATCTTGAAATCGATGAGGACGCGTTTCATACAGCTATGTCTAAGCAAAAAAAACGCTCTCGAGAAAGCAGCAAATTCGACTATGTTCCAATAGAGGGACTTTATCAAAATATTGTCGTACCTGAAAAACCCAGAGAGAGTAAATATCTTGGACAAGAAATACTCGAATCAAAGGTTCGCCTATTTCTCTATGCAAAAGACCCTTCAAGCGATTTGGGAAGCGTAGTTCTTAATAGAACACCCTTTTACCCTGAATCTGGTGGCCAAGTTGGTGATAAAGGAGTGCTTCGCGGAGACAATGTTCTTATTGAGGTTATAGATACTCATAAATTGGATTCAGATCGATACCTGTATCTCAAATTGCATGTCCATGGCGATGGAATTGTGCAAATCGTTCGTCTAAAAGAGGGTACACCGGCTGACATACATGAAAATATGACTTTGCTGGCGGAAGTAGATACGCTATATCGCTTCCCTACGCAATACAATCACACCGCGACGCATCTCCTTCACAAAGCACTGCGCGAAACTCTCGGCGACCATGTTCATCAACAGGGATCGCATGTCGCGCCGGATCATATGCGCTTCGACTATTCGCATTTTCAGAAGCCTACGCCGGATGAACTTGCTCATATCGAGAAGCGCGTCAATGAAATGATTCGCGCGAACTATCTCGTCAAGCCGCACATCCTTCCGCTCAAACAAGCTCGGGAATTAGGCGCGATGGCTCTCTTCGGAGAGAAATACGATGAAGAAGTCCGCATGATTCAAATCGGCGAGACAGACGAGCTGCTGCCGTGGGGAGATGAGCGAATTCT
>CAZADO010000233.1:0-12005 GCA_964483885.1 uncultured Alphaproteobacteria bacterium
GCGGGTTTGGTGGTATTTTTTTCGTTCAAGTTTTTTGTATTGTTTGCCATTTTGTCGATTTTTTCCGGGCGCGTCTGGAGACACACCACGGCGGGAATTGCGGCCGGGTCAGGCGACCCGACTCGGCGATCTTGTCGCGAGGGGTGTGGGCACCCGCTCGCGGCGTTAAGTCTGAAAGGAGTCCGCCGATAAGCCGAATTCTGTCGTGGACGATCATCTATCTGGGATGCATGTCGCCATGCACCTCGTGCGGCCTACCCACCGCCTCTTTTGCCCACCGGGCCGGCGGGACTGGCGGCTTACTTGGCTTTGCTCCGGGCGGGGTTTGCCGTGCCGTCATTGTTACCAATGACGCGGTGCGCTCTTACCGCACCCTTTCACCCTTACCTTCGAGCCGAAGCTCGAATCGGCGGTTTGCTTTCTGTGGCACTTTCCGTCGCGTTGCCGCGCCCAGTTGTTAACTGGCGCCCTGCCCTGTGGAGTTCGGACTTTCCTCGACGTGATTTGCATCACGCCGCGACCGTCTGGCGGACTCCGAAATGATTATACGGTTACTTTGTCCAGTACTTCGTTGACTAATTTATCTGCGAGTGTGTTTTTGTCGCGGGTGACGTGGCGGATGTACAGCTTAAAAGGCTGTTTCTTTTTCAACTCGGTGACCTGCGCGAGCAGTTCCTTCATACGAGGCTCTTTAACTTTCCAATTGCCGGTGACTTGGTTGACGATAAGCAAGCTGTCGCAACGGACGTGAACAGAATCGCTTTTCGTTTTATGGAAATCTTTGTGTTTTCCCAACCAGCGCAGAAGTTCAATGAGTGCCCTGTATTCCGCTTCATTATTCGTCCCCTCCCCCAGAAAAAAACCTTTTTCGATGAGGACGTTGTCGTCTTTATCCGTCAGGACAAAAGCAGCGGCTGACGGGCCGGGATTGCCGCGAGAGCCGCCGTCGATGTAGGCGTTGAGCTTCACTGATTATTCGATCAGAATTCGCCCGCAGGTTTCGCAAAGCACGATATCCGACGCGTTGCGAATTTCCACCTGCCGCTGCGGAGGCACCATCGCGTAACATCCTCCGCATGCCCCGCCCATCACGCGCGCGACACCGCGACCGTCTTTCGCCAGACGAATGCGTTCATAGTGAGCATAGATAGGCTTTTTAATTCGCATCACGGTCGTTTCGCGAGCATGGCGAAGCTCTAACTCTTCCTGCTCGGTTTCACCCAGTTTCGCTTTCAACTCGGCGTTCTTGGCTTCAAAGATCTCGTTGATGTCGGTGAACTCCGTTTCTTTGGCTCCGATTTCCGATGTGACGGCATTTTCACGGATCAGAAGCTCCAGAATTCGCTCTTCGCCTTCAGAGATGATCTTCTTGACCGCGTCGGTTTCCGTTGTAATGGCATCGTATTCCCGCGTGGTTTTCACCGCGTAAAGCTGCTGCTTATATTTTTCCAGTTTGCTGCGAGCTTCTTCGATAACACCGCGCAAATGCGCCACTTCATGCCGAACTTCCTCTAATTCCGTACGCAGGTCATCCAGAGATTTGTTCAGCTTGTCGATGTCCCCTTTCAGCCGTTCGACTTCAATAGGCAAGTCGCCTCGATCCAGCGCCAGCTCACTGAGCTGATCGTCAATGTCCTGCAAATCCACCAAGAGCATCAGCTCCTCGCGAATATTAACCTCCATTCGCACCTCACTTTAAAAAAACGCCAGAGCGCAACATAACTCCGGCGAATTTAGATAAAAAAAGATGCACACAAAATTGCGCGCATCATATTGATTTCACAAACAGAGTTCTCCCACCGCCGCGGCCGATAGGCCGCTAACTCATCGAACTCATTTTTCTTCAAGAGAAGGAACGGTAGAACCATTTATAGTGGGGGCCGCTGCCCGGCGGCAATTGTTTCAGAAGTGGGCCCACCAGGATTCGAACCTGGGACCGACGGATTATGAGTCCGCTGCTCTAACCAGCTGAGCTATGGGCCCTTCCCCAAGAAATCGTTCCATGCCCATACCTGAACGGAACTATTTTAATAACAATAAGATGTCCCCTTACGTCTGTCTTCTATTTCGGGGGAGCCGTCGGAATTTCCTTAGACCTTCTAATATCGTAATTTTCGCACACTTTGTCAAGTTTATTTTTGCTCATATGATATGGCATGTGATTTTTTTCGATGATGGAGTTGCGACTACGTGTCGATCATGGGTCGGCTGCAATCCGCCAGTTGGCGGACAACACCGCTTGGCTTTAAATTTGGAATTCTTGGGTTTCTTGACTTTCGGAGAAAGCACACGTATATTACTATGATTTTAATTTTCTTTCTGGAGATTTATGGGAACGCTAACCTGTGATATTTTGGTTATCGGTTCGGGTGTCGGTGGATTCACATTCGCACTGAAGGCCGCTCGCTTTGCTGATGTCATTCTGATTACCAAGAAAGAGTCGGTGGAATCGGCTACGAACTACGCTCAGGGTGGCATTGCGAGTGTCGCGTCACCGGATGATGCGATTACGCTGCATGTGGAAGATACACTGAAGGCAGGCGCAGGACTCTGCCATAAAGATGCGGTACAGTTTCTGGTGGAACAAGGGCCCGAACGTATCCGCGAGCTGATAGAATGGGGCGTTGATTTCAGTCGCGATCACGGACAACTTTCTTTAGGTCAGGAAGGCGGTCATTCCCGCGCGCGAATTGTCCACCGTGCGGATCACACCGGCCGGGAAGTCGAAAAGGTTCTGACAAACCGTGCTAAAGAAACTGGGCGTATCCAAGTGCTGGAACATCATCTGGCAATTGATTTGCTGGTCAATCCGAAAGTGCGAGCGGGCGAACACGTCGATAATGGCATCCGATGTTTTGGCGCGTATGTCATGGATAAGAAGAATGAAACGGTTGAAATAATTTCGGCGCGGGCAGTCGTGTTAGCCAGCGGCGGTGCGGGACTTGTTTACCAGCATTCAACCAATCCGTCTATTGCAACGGGTGACGGTATCGCGATGGCATGGCGAGCGGGCGCGAAGGTGGGAAATCTCGAATTTATGCAATTTCACCCGACCGCTTTGTATGAACGGACAGAACACATGGACGAGCGGCGTTTTCTTATTTCCGAAGCGGTTCGCGGATATGGTGCGGTTCTCCGCACGTCGGACGGCGAGACATTCATGGAACGCTATCATCCTCAAAAAGAATTGGCTCCACGTGACATCGTCGCGCGGGCAATCGACGCGGAAATGAAAAAGCGGGGCGATGAATGCGTGTATTTAGACGGCACTCATCTCTCCGCTTCGGGTTTACGGGATAGATTCCCCCATATTTACGAGACGTGTCTGGAACGCGGGCTGGATATAACGAAAGAACCGATTCCTGTCGTTCCGGCGGCTCATTATATGTGTGGAGGCGTGGTAACGGACTTGCAGGCTCGCACAAGTTTGCAGGGACTTTTTGCTGTGGGGGAAGTTGCGATGACTGGCGTGCACGGCGCTAACCGTTTGGCATCCAACTCGCTTCTGGAAGCCATCGTCTTTGCCCATGAAGCCGCCTGTGAATGCGAACGATGGCTGAAGGACTCTCCCCCGCCGCTTCACGCAGAACCGTGGTCGGATGAGGGTACGATTAATCAGGAAGAATGGGTACTCATCTCACATGATCGCCATGAAATCCAGCGCCTCATGTGGGATTATGTGGGTATTGTCCGTTCGGATTTCCGACTTCACCGAGCGAAACGCCGCATCCGGCTTTTAGAACAAGAGATTATGGAGTTTTACTGGCGAACTAAAGTGACGGAACCGCTGATCGAACTTCGCAATTTAGCGCTCGTCGCTCGGCTTATCGTTCGCTGCGCGCTCCATCGCCGAGAAAGCCGTGGCCTTCATTTTACGACGGATTATCCAAATCGGAATGATGTCCAGTATCGGAATGATACACTTCTTTCCTACGGTGCGTTGTCAGGAGATGAGCAATCAGAATCGCGAGTCCGATAAAGACGAAAATTAAACCGATTCCCAGCGGGAAACCGGTTTCCGACCATGCTAACGCCAGCAGTCCCAGCCCTATCGCCATCCAGACCATTCCGCGCATCACGTAATTTCGTGGACGAGGCGGTTCAGCGGGCAACGCAGGGACGGGGACTCCTTTTTCGATAGCAGCGAGTCGTTCTACGTGAATCATCTTATCACGATACCGTTTGCTCCGTTCACGAACCCAGACAATCACCACAATCATGACAATCACGCCGAGGATGAAAACCAGACCGATCATCTGACCCAATATTTCTGGACGAAAGATTCCTGAATACATCTGACATTCTCCATGTTTATGATTCAATATAGCATTTTTTCGTCATGAAAGCATATTCGACGGCTTTCTATCAATAAGACTACGCAACGTCAGCGCTTGTTGCAGAGTATAAAAGGCGCAACATTGAATGGGAATCTCATGTCATATTTACTGAAGGGATGGCAAAACTTACAAGAAGAGGCCTGTCTTGGCTGAAGACGAACTACTACAGCGCCTTCGCCAGGGCGAGACTCGAGCATTTGCGCAATTGGTTGATAATTATAAGGATATGGTTATCAATCTGGTCGCAAGGATGCTGGGAAAAAACGCTGATGCCGAGGATCTGGCACAAGAGGTCTTTCTAAGAATTTGGAAAGGATTGCCGAAATTTCGAGGAGAGGCAAAGCTTTCAACATGGATTTACCGGATTACCATCAATATTTGTATAGCACAGAAAAAGACGGCTCGAGCCCGGGCACAATTCCTACCTATGGACGAGCCGGCGATTTGGTCACATCCCAGTATGCATACAGGAGCGGGTAATCCCTACGGAGAGGAAGCGCCGCTTAAAGCTCGAATGGAGCAATTGATACCACAAATGCCTGAAAAATATAGAACAGCAATTACATTGTACTACTTGGAAAACCTGTCCTACCTGGAGATTGGCGAAATCATGGATGTCCCGATGGGCACTGTGAAAAGCTATCTGTTCCGAGCGAAGGCGTGGCTGCGGGAAAGGCTATTATCCGGAAAGGAGACATGATGACCCGCGAAAAAGCCATAGAACTGCTGCCTGAATTTATCTGCGGAGATTTACCTCCCGCTCAGCACAACGAAATTGCAGCGATGCTCGAAACGGATTTGGAACTACACCAAGCGTTTGAGCAGGAGAAACTGCTCGACGGAATGCTGCGAACTCAAAGCTGGGTTCATGCCAGTTCGAATTTCACCACGATTGTATTCGAAAAAGCCGGCTTGCCGCTACCGAATGGAGACATCGCTGTTGACCGTGTGCTGGGACGTTTATCAACGTATGCGCCGATTGGAACGCTGGTACTGGTGGGTGTGCTCTATGGGCGCCCGATTGTCACGAGGCTTTGGGGTTTGTGGCGCGACGCATTAGGATGGCTCGGCGGGACACTTGGAGTCGAATCTCTCCAAACGAGTACGACATTTGCGGTAACGGCTCTAACGTTTGTTGCGATTAGTGCGATTGTGGCATTTGATTTTTTCGTTCGAAGAGACCATAGTTCCGCATAAGCCGCCGCTATATAATTTTTCGCGAGGGGTGGGGACACCCACTCGCGGCGATTTAATTTCAATTAGAAAAGCGCCCGTGAAAGGCGCTTTTTGTATTCGGATCGATAAAATAGGAGGCTTCTCCCCTATGTCCCCCCGCAGGTGAGGGAAGATTTATGGTTTGATGCTGAGGACTTGATAGAATTTTAGAGATTGGATTTGGAGAATGTTCTCGTCCACGAAAAAAGTATCTGCCGTTGAAGCTTCGAGATTGGTGAAAGGTCCGACAGCATTGGAAGAACTATAGATATTGTAAGACTCAGCTCCGTTGGAATTCCATTGTACGATGATATCATCTCCTTGACGAGTAGCTACAGCGTCCGCACCACTGATTAGGGTGAAAACTTCAGAGGCTACCGCACTTTCGTGTTGTCCCAGACACTCGATGACGATGCACGCTTCAAAACTGTTCCATCCAAACACCTCCCATGATTCCGTTAAGTCGTTGGGCGTTATTATAATCGTTTCGCATGGTCCTTCCGGATATGTTTTGCAAATCCTAATCCGCACGGTTTCACAGTCGCCGTCACTGGACCACGTAATGGTGTTCTCTTCTCCTGTCATCCAGACACTCTCGCTCGAGGGAGAAAGAACTTGGAAGCCCGGAATCCGATCAGCGCGTCTTAAGGAAATCGAAAAATCTCCCTCCGATACACCGTCCAATGTGGGAGATTCATCTCCTTTTATCCGGAGTCGAGCATTCGATGTAGGAGGCCCGTCAACTCTCCAAAGAACGTTTCCCATATTAGAGACATGCGTAAGGATGTCTTCCCATGCCCCATCGGGATAATCCCTATTCAGAGAAATCGTCACTGTTGGACCGGGATAAGACGTTGTCCACGTAATTCGGTGCCAATCACCAATCGTAAGCTTTTCGCCGCCATCCGGAGTCATAAGATTAAAACTTGGATTCGTCGAATAGGAAGGAAATCCAATTTCGAAGTCGTCATCCGATAAATCGTTTACCAAAGGAGCGAGTTCGCTTTGGATTCTGAGGCGCGCATTCGGGCTCGCCGTGCCAGATACAATGATGGTCACGGAATCGGCGTCCGGCGTTCCTGTATATATATCTTCCCATTCTCCGACGGGATAATCGTAGTTTAAACTAAGGATGATATCTCCATCGGTGAGGCTGCTTTCCCAGCGAACCGTCGCCGAGTCTCCCAACTCCCATGTTTCTCCGCCGTTCGGGCTCATGAGCGAATAGCTGCCGGTATTCATGAGGACAAGGTTTAGATTCAAGCGCCCGGAACCGAGTTGACCGATATAGTCGGGATTCAAGCTGTAGATATCATCCACTCCGACTAATAGTGCGGCCGTGATTTGCTCTCGGTTCCAATCCGGCTGCTGGCTTTTAATTAGTGCGATAGCTCCGGCTCCCATGGCTGATGCCATAGATGTGCCGTTCTCGTAGTCATAGGTATTCGCGTACTGATGTGAACTGGTCGAATAGATAGATTGGCCGGGGGCACAAATATCCACCCACGTACCGTAGTTGGAGGATGAAGTTTTAATATCGTTTTCATCGATAGCGGCAATATCAATGCAGTCACCGCGTGAACTCAAATAGTAAGGTTGGTCGGAATTACTGTTTCCCGCCGCCACACAGAAAATAATCCCATCCGCAATTGCCTCATTCACTGCCGCATTAAGGGATGTAGCATAACTGGACGTCCATGCACAGGTGAAGACGGTTACACCTTTTTGGCGTCCGTAGTTGACTGCGCGAGCGGCATAGTCCATCGCCACATACGCATAACCATTGATTGCCAACCAACCAATGCGCAGCGGCATAATGCGCGCACCGCCGAATTCGGTTCCCCCTCCGGCAATTCCTGAAACGCCGGTTTTATTATTTAAGACAGCAGAAGTGATTCCCGCGATATGCGTTCCATGTCCGACGAAGTCCGTGGGATCATTGTCCTGATACTGACCATCTTCCCCCGGATAGGCCATCTCATAAACAATGAAATCCCAACCGTAATAGTCATCCTCGTAACCATTACCGTCATCGTCAAAGTAGCTTGTGCCATTGAGCTCAGCGTCATTTGTCCAGATATTCGCCGCCAAATCGGGATGACCGTATTGCACACCCGTATCCATGACGCCGATAATTACGTCCGGGCTTCCGCGCTGCACACTCCAAGCTTCCGGCGCATCAACGTCGTGATCCTCCGGACTATTTTGCAAATACCATTGATAGGAGTACGAAGGATCGTCGGGTTGAAAGCAAACAGGATGAATGGCCACTGGCTCGACATGTTCGACCGCAAGCGCTTTCGCGAAATCTTCAAGCAAAGTTTCGGTCACCGTACCTGACTCAAGCCAGAAACGCCAGTACGTCGATAGTCGCTCGTTTTTCGAATCGCGTTCGGGAGCAACATCGGGGAAAAGGCGTTCCACCTGAATGATGCCCCACTTTTCATTCAGTGAGGTCAACTCTGGATCGCTTAGAATGACGAGATTTTCTGAAATTTGAGGGGAGAGATCCGCCGACTCCGGCCATGTATTAACGATGAACCGAGTCGTGGCGTACTGTAGGGAAGGTTCAAGATAGCGAGCTTGGGCGATAAACACTATCCCAAAGATTAAAAAGAACGGCGCAAAAAAATGACGCATTCAGATTCTCCTCAGGCTCCCATCGAACTCATTTCACATAACCTATTCAATCATTGACACTTACATTCTTACTAACCCAATCGTGAATTTACAAATCTCTGAGCATAAAATCAAGTCTTTTAAGCAAATTAATTAAAATTATGAAGCAAGCGGATTTACACTAGCTCAGAACATTGGCACAATATAATTAGTATATTAGATTCCATTTGTGACGCTATGTCTTCCGGGTGTGTACTTCAAGAAATAGGATTGCCTCTCTCTCTGGTTTTTGCTCGGACTTTTCAGATAAAACTAATCCTTTTTGTTAGAAGACTTTTAGATTTGAGGAGTCATCGTATTCTTTTAGTTTTCTTTCTATGAGCAGATGATTTAAAAATGGGCAAGCTGAGCCTGCCCGATGAAAGATGCTGATTCGGCTGCAAGCAGCATATCGCGCTATTTCCGGACCCAGAGAGTCAGGACGAAACCTAAAAAAGCAAAGACAACGTTGCCTCCCCATGCGGCGAGTTGGGGCGGGATTGTGCCGTGATAGCCAAGGATTTTTCCGATTTGCATAAACCCGAAATAGAAAAAACAGACTAGAAGCCCCAGCCCGAATCCCATTACGAGTCCTCCCCGACGCCGAATCGCCGCCAAAGGCACGCCGAAAAAAACAATGATTACATTCGCGAACGGCTGAGAAATTTTAAATGCCAAATCCACAACCCATTTGGCGCTTCGATTGCCGCTGTGTTCAAGTCTTGTTATGAACGATTTGAGCTCTGAATAGTTCATCTCCTCGGGTTTGGTCTGCACTTTCGTTAAATCATCCGGTACAAAACCTAAATCTTCTCGCCTGAGAACTTCAAAAGGCTCGATTTCTTCTCCTTGAGTGCGAAAAATCCGCTTGCGGCCATCTTTCAGTCTCCACGCATTCCCCACCCAGACAATCTGGTCGGCTTCAAGGCGCTCCAGAATTCGGTTTGCCCCGACCGTTTGAATGGTGACTTGATAGCCCACTCGAACGGTCGGATCGTAGGATTCCATATTAAGGAATTCGTTTCGACCAACCTGTAAATAGATTCGTCCCTGACGCGAGGCAGTGGGACGCTTTCGTTCGACTTTTTCGCGGTAGATATCCTGCCGTTGCAGATTGGCTTCCGGGACAATTGATTCGCCGAATCCCAATGCAAACGCTCCCATCGGAATGGCCACCAGCAGATGCAGCACTGTCACGCGGTAGAGACTATAACCGGCGCCCTGCATCGCGGTGAGTTCGTGTGTGTGCACGAGTCCTCCCACGGTGAAGAGCGTCGCGAGAAGCATGGAAACCGGCAATGTGAGATAGATAATGTAAGGGAGATAGAGCAGATAGTAGCGCAGAACCAACCAGGCGGGACATTTTGCGTCAATGAATTTATCCAAGTGCTCGATAAGATCCACCGTCACAAAAATCGTTATCGACGCGAACGTCGCGAAGACGAGGATATTGAAGAAGCGATGGAGAATGTAGCGGTCGAGGATTTTCATTGCACGCTTGGACTTCTTATCGCGAGGGGTGAGGGCACCCACTCGCGGCGACTATGGGAAATCAGAGTTCTGATAACGCTCGTTTTAAGCGGCGGATGCATGTGAGTTGCCCCAAGACTTCCATCATCTCAAACAGACCGGGGCTTGCGGTCTGACCGGTCAGGGCGAGTCGAACCGGATGAATCAATTTCGCGGCTGAGATATCCCAAGATTCGCAGAGGGAACGCAATTGAGCTTCCAATGCGTCAGCGGTGAATTCCTTAGATGATTCCAGAGCGGTGATATACTGCGATAAACGAGTCGGAAGGTTCGGCTCTGACCAGTATTTCTTGCGGCCTTTTGCATCCCACTCGTCAGGCTCTTGAAAAAAATATGCGCCTTTTTCCTGAATCTCCGATGGCAATGTAAGGCGTGGCTTCAGAAGCTCGGCGACTTTTTCCAAGTAGTCATTTTCAACTGATGGTTTCACATAGGGACGCAGCGAAGCGACGAAATCCGGCAGCGGCAGCTTGCGCAAGTATTCACCGTTCATCCAGATGAGTTTGGCTTCATCAAAGACCGCGCTGCTTTTTTGAATGCCGCTTAGTGAAAAAGCATCGATGAGTTCCTGCCGGTTGAAAATTTCTTTATCGCCTTTGCCGGGAGACCAGCCTAAGAGCGCAATGAAATTGAAGAGAGTTTCAGGCAAATAACCTTTTTGCCGGTACTCACCGACAGATGCCGCTCCATGCCGTTTGGACAAACGCTTTTTATCAGGGCCCGAAATCAGCGGCACATGAGCCACGCGCGGCGGCGGCCAGCCCATCGCGTCGTAAATCAACCATTGTTTCGGTGTGTTGGAAATATGGTCGTTGCCGCGAATTATATCGGTGATGCCCATCGCGTAATCATCGGCGACAACGGACAGGTGATACGTAGGTGAACCATCCCGACGTATTAACACGAAATCATCGATTTCCGTACCGGGAAAACGAATCTCGCCATGAACGCCATCTGTAAATGTAGTATCCTCGTCGGGTGCAAGAAAACGAACGGCATATTGTCCGCTGCCTGATAACTCACCGCGGCGGAGTTTATCTCGGTCGGCACGAAATTGAAACGCGGCTTCACCGCGCTCCTGAGCCTTTTCGCGCAACGCCTGCAATGCTTCGGGCGTCGTGTAATCCCGATACGCCGCGCCTCGCTCGATTAAAATTTCGGCGAGTTTTCGATAGTCATCAAGACGCTCCGATTGATAGACAATCGGTTCATCCGATGTCATTCCCAGCCACGCGAGGTCTTCGAGAATCGGTTTTACCAAGTCTCCTCGTGAACGTTCGGGATCGGTATCTTCGATGCGAAGCAGGAATTTGCCGCCGGTGCTGCGGGCATGAAGCCAATTCAAAACGGCTGTCCGCGCACCGCCGATATGCAGACTACCAGTGGGACTCGGAGCGAAACGAACACGCACATCGCTCATGGCGCTCCTCGTTGCGCGTGCCCCACGTCACTGGAGAATTCGGAAGGCTCTTCGTTGGTGTGAAATTCGACTCCCCCGAAATGGCGGGCTACGAGATTATAGAGAAGGGCGACGATACCTCCGGCAATCGCATAAATCACGGAACCAGCCAGCGCAAACAAGAATGCTCCGAGCAGGACTTCCGTCCACGTCATCGCTTCGAAAGGTATCCCCTCTTTGGGGAACAAATCCGAACCTGATTCGATGGCTCCCTTTAAGAAAAGGCCCCAAAGCAGGCCTAATATGAAATTAATCGCGAGTCCGAGGAAAAAGAAGACTTTGACGACGGACTTTGGTGTGATTCGAGTCAGTTCTTTGCGCATGGATTTTCGTCGTTGTTGTTGTATCAGTACTTAAAGGATACCCCCCTTTGTGTCCCCCCGCAGGCAAGGGGATATCTTTCACGCGTGGGATATTAATCGGGCTTCAAGCGAATGGTTTGGGACGCCTGACCGGGTCTTAAAAGCACGGTTTCTGTTGCACGGCGACCGTCAGGCCAAATAAGTTCAATACTGTGAGTTCCTCCTTCGAGCAGGAGCGTCAGAGGAGGTCGCATATGAATTTCCCGTTCATCAACACGCACGGCAGCATTTTCGGGTACGCATTCGACATGGACAATCCTCCAGTCCCAATCGCGGTATCTGCGGTGAACTTCGGGGAGTTCGCGCGTATCGTACTCACTAATCGGCGCCATAAAAAAGACGGTGCGCGTTGTTTCATTGGGCTGAACGCCGACCTGCTGCAAGATGGGAACGGGGCGATGACCTTCGCGCCGCAGCGTCACGAGAAAGGAATCGGCGGGCAAA
>CAZADO010000234.1:0-5193 GCA_964483885.1 uncultured Alphaproteobacteria bacterium
AACGGTAAAATTTACTTAGTGGAACAAGATATTGAATAAACGACAGGGAGACCCTACAATCAATAAATAAAAAACGTATCAGGTGAATACAACAATTAACAAGTTATACATCCCACCCGTTCCTTTTGGAGGAAAAATGACGAAAAAAACTTTTCAACAGATACTTCCCTTTGTGGTAGTTCTGATGATGGTGGCCATGCTGCTGCCGGGCTGTGCCAAAAAAGCCAAACCTGTTATGGAAGAACCGAAACCGACGATTGAAGTCGAACCGGTTCCCGAACCTGTAGTCGTACCGGACACCACCGGTCAAGCGTTGCGCGAATGGCAGCTACAGATGGAAGCGGACATGAAACTTGTCCGGGTGATTTATTTCGACTATGACAAGTCGAATCTGCGTAAAGACGCTCAGGATGCTTTGAGCTCGAATGCCAAATTCGTCCAGAAATATCCCGCGTGGAAAGTTTCCATCGAAGGACATTGTGATGAGCGCGGTACTGCGGAATACAATCTGGCTTTGGGAGAGCGCCGTGCGATGTCGGCCTACCGCTATCTCGTTAGCCTTGGCATTCCGGACAAACGCCTTTCGACGGTCAGCTATGGCGAAGAACGCCCTGTGGATCCCGGTCATACGGAAGCGTCTTGGTCGAAAAATCGTCGCGCTGAGTTTAAAATCGCTTACTGATAACCTCTGAGTTTATCATGGGTCGAATTCTTTTCGTTGGCCTTGCCGCGCTTGGTGTGGCATGGCTTGTTGTGGGTTGCGCGTCCAAAAATCAGGTCATAGCGCTGCAGGAAGAACATAAAGTCCTGGAAGCGAAACTGGACTCGCTCCGCACGCCCAACCCGCAAATCATGGCGGCGATTGGAGCGCAGGATGCGACGATACGCGAGCTGCGCGCGAGTATGGACTACAAATTCACTCAACTCGACGAGCGCATTCAGGCGATGGCATCCACCATCGGTGAATCCGATTCGCGTTTCGCGTCTCTGATTGCAGCAATGGATGAAATCAACGTGCGAGCCGCCGCCAACGATACGCTCGCCGATGCGCCGGGCAAGGAAATTTTCGACGCGGCTCAAGCAGACCTAACGCGCGGAAATTACGAGCTGGCGCTGGAAGGATTTGTGCAGTTTCTGCGGCGCTATCCGGCATCATCCCTCGCCGATGACGCGCAGTACGGACTCGCGGAGTGCTACTACGGACGTCAAAAATTCACCGAAGCCATCAGCGAGTACGAACGCGTTCTGCTGCTTTATCCCGCTGGAGATAAAGCTCCCGCTGCGCTTCTGAGACTTGGACTGACCTATCAGAATCTGGAGAATCCTGCTAAAACGAAAGAGCAGTGGGAAAAGCTGATCGGAAAATATCCCGACAGCCCCGAAGCCGCCATCGCAAAAGAACGACTCAAGAGCCTGCCAAAACTCTAAAATTGTATCGATCAAACGAAAGCCCCGCCAATTTTTGGCGGGGCTTTTTGTTTAGCAGGATATTTCTTCAGTTGAGAATTAGATAACAAAAGGACTCAGAAGCTTTAAGCGCCACCGGTGATTCCATAGTCCGTCATACATCGCCCGATAATCCTCGTATGTCCAATCATAAACCTGAATCTCTCCTGAGGTATTTGGTCTCCAAACAGCGGTGTAGCGGATTTTCCCATTGTAAACGTAGGGACAGAGCAGCTTAAGCCGCCAACCTTTCGGCCAGATTTCATCATACTTTTTTCGAAAGTCGGCATACTTCCAGCCATAGACCTGAAACTCACCTTCAGTGCTGGGTCTCCAGACAGCGGTGTAGCGTACGTCACCGTTGTCAACGTAAGGACAGAGCAGTTTAAGCCGCCAGCCTTTAGGCCAGATTTCGTCGTACTTCTCTCGATAATCCTTATAAGTCCAACCATAGACTTGAAACTCACCTTCAGTGCTGGGTTTCCAAACGGCTGTGTAGCGCACGTCTCCGTTGACGACGTAGGGACAGAGCAGTTTAAGTCGCCAGCCTTTCTCCCAAATCTCGTCGTACTTTTCCCGGTAATCCTTATACGTCCAGCCATAAACTTGAAACTCACCTTCACTGCTCGGCTCCCAGACGGCTGTATAGCGCACATGTCCACCGACGATATAGGGACAAAGCTGTTTGAGCCGCCAGCCGTTTGGCCAGATTTCATCGTACTTCTCTCGATAGTCCTTGTAACTCCAACCGTAAACTTGAAACTCACCTTCAGTGCTGGGTTCCCAAACGGCCGCGTAACGTACAGGACCGATGATGGTAGAACGTCGCACCCACTGCCCTCTTGTCGGGATTCCTCGAATTAAATGGTGCCAAGTTCGTCCCTGATCATTTGAGGCTTCATAATTGCAAAGAGGGGCAGGGATGGTGACGAATTTTCCGCCACTTCTCTTGTTCCCCTCACCTAAGTTGGTAATGGCGAAATGAAGATGAGATTGTGGCGTTCCTGTGTGACCGATGTCGGCCAGATGTTGCCCCATGTGCACGTGATCACCGACATTGACTTCTGCGGACTTGTCAACGTTATGAAGGTAGTCAGCGAACTCGTGGGGAGCTTGTCTTACTGTAATGAAATTGCTTGGACCGCCAGCAGCAAAAACATCCTGAACCGTGTTTACCTCTCCCGCTGCTGCGGCGTAGAAAGGTTTGCCTTCGGATTCGGACATCGGTTTCCCGGCAATGATGAAATCCAGACAAAAAGCCGCGTAGCCGTTATGGCTGATATGTCCTTCGTATCCCTGTGATACTTCCCATTTAGTACCGGGTGCGCATGGAAGGTGCATAAAGCTCGTCGAGCTTAGAGGCAGTTTTGCAGCATCTGAAGAGTTGTTTCGATTTGCCGACAAGGAACGAATGCTTGCGAAATTCGAGAAGGTAAGCGGTCGGGCGAGTTTAGGCGGGAGACCGCCCGGAGGAGTGTAACCGAAAACAAAACCCGCATGAAGGTCATTCTCGGCTCCCGAAAGGTGCTTTGCACTTGCGAGTGCGTTAATATCGGAATCTGAGAGAACCTTATCGAAAACAGCTACGTCATCAAGGAAACCGTAAAATTGATTCCACCTGCATCAAGCGCCGGATCGAACGTATCCTTCCCGAAACGAAGCTTGCCTGCAGGCCCGCCGCTGCCTGAAAAAGTAAGTGAAGTCCCAGTCGGCTTACCATCCAAGTACAGAGTGAAGTTGTTGCCATGTCGTACGACGGCTAAATGATGCCATGTTCCGGCGGAGAAGTTTTCCGGATGCGTCACATGTTTGGAACCAATTCGGAGCACGAGCTTTGTTTGACTTCCGGGACTTTCGAAATAATCACCCTGTCCGATAATAAATGTTCCCGATCCGTTCACCGAAAGCATCGGGCCGGTATAAGCCTGAGGATACTGCAACATGAAACGCACGGCAATCGTGTGATCTTGTCCAAAGAACTCGGTAAAATCAACATCCGTATCCGCAAATCCCCCCCAAGTACATGATAGCGCCATAACAAACCTCCTTCGAACTGGTTCGTACGATTCCTCTTGATCCTTTCATGAATATAACGGGATGACTCGATATTGTAGAGGGGAGTTACATGAAATTTACGAATAGACTTGTAAGGATTTTGCCGTCCGGTACAACGCATATTCGCTGGCTCCGCTCACTTCCCATCGTCAGCTCCACCGATCTGTTAGGCAATCATAGATTCAAGCGACGACTATTCCGCTGCCTTCTACTTTGGATTTCCTGCTTTTGCTTCTTCTGCTTCTGTCCGTTTCAGAAGCTCTTTCACAGATTCCTCTTTTTCGACTTGGAACACATCCTTTGGCAGATGTTCGATTACGGCGCGGTTAACTTCAATTGCTTTTTGTGCCAGTTCTCTCGGAATATTACCTATCATTGCTTGTAACTCGAGAGCCATATTGAATTGGATACCACATGTCCAAACTCCCGGCGGAACTAAATTAACGCATGCCGTCTCACCGCAGCCTACAATGACCATGGTCATATGCGTGAAGAGATTGTGGTGGCCTTTGCTCCCGGTTCTGGCTCGCACGATATAGCATCCGGGAGGAACATCAATTTCAACATGACCGCAATGGGTGGTATGAGCCCCATAATATTTTGTGCCGCACCATTCAAGCGGTTTCCCATCGCAGACAAAGACATCTACCGACCATTTCCACCTCATGTCGGGCTTGCAGGGGAAGTCCTTGTCTCTAACCCAGATATTAAGTTTTGCCATTCCCATTTTACTACCTCTTTCTGTTTAATTAAGTTTGTACCAAAATAACTTATAAATAGATGCCTCGATATCGCTACACCTTTATCCACCTCCTTTCACATGTCCAAACATAATGCCGCCCTGCCGACTGACGGCATGGCTTCCCTGCAAGGACTCGTAGCGTATCTATTGGATTTTACAGTTTTCCGCTTTGTTAAAAAATGTGCGTACATCAACGTCTTTATTTTGAACCACATTAAACACTAAATTCAGCCCAAACCGCACCGTGGTCCGAGGCGGCGTTCGACCAGTGTGTGACAGTATCATATTCTTCTTCGACATCAACCAATCCATTGGACGCCGTCGTCAACTTCTTCAAATTGTGCATCCCATCACGTATGACGCCTGCTTTTTTGAATCGGTCTTTCAATGGCTTGGAAACCAAGATGAAGTCAATCTGTTCGAATTTATCGTAATGATACGTCCAGCGTTTCATCGGCTCATTCGGGTATTGCAGCTCCAAAACGTCGTACAGCTTCTTGACGTTCAGTAATGGCTGCAACGGAGCGCTTTCCGGATTGTCATTCAGGTCGCCCGCGACGATGACCCAGTCGTGATTTAAATCATAGTCTTCGCTGAGAATCTCGGCAACTCGTTTCGCCTGACGTTTGCGTTTTTGGTCAGCGGTGTCCTCCATGTCGTAACCGCGGCTTTTAAAGTGATTGCACAACACATACAATGGTTGGCCGTTCGGTAAGAACACTTCGATTTCCAGACAGTCGCGGCTGAAAATCTGTTTCTTTCCCTCTTTTTCGAACATGTGCGTCCAGATGCCACCGATAGGATACTTCCTCTTACTGTAAAGGCCGACATCAATCCCGCGCGGATCGTTTGCATCCACGAGCACTTCATGCGCGTACAGATAGTCCAGCATCTGGCCGTCGAAAGACCTGAGTATCGGTCGGCTCTCGGCTTCCACGATGCAGGCGATA
>CAZADO010000235.1:0-7652 GCA_964483885.1 uncultured Alphaproteobacteria bacterium
CCGCTGGCGCGAAGCACCGCCGCGAGCCGAGCGCGAGATTTTAGCGGCTGGCTCCCGTTAGTTTTGTCGTTGGGACGAACCGGGAGTGAGATTTTATCCATCGAAGAAGCCTGTGGTACCTGCTGTGGTCCGCTTCTCGGACGCGGGTTCGATTCCCGCCGTCTCCACAAAAGAGCCCTTGTTAAGTTTATACTTGACAAGGGCTATTGAATTTTGAAAAGTATAATAGGGGGGTGAATGTACTGTTTTATACCGTTATTCGGGCAATTAATGCGAAACTGTATCACACTCCTGACAACGATTGCGTATGGATTATTTCGCTCCATTCTCGATAGCGCTGTTTCGCCGTCAATTCTCTTCAACTACATTAATTGGAACTGTCTCCTTAGCTGGGGTTTAGCCATCCAAGATATTTAAATCGTCATCAACAATGAGAACTTTCTCGTCTATTGTATTTTCCTTTTCATGATAGCGTGGCAATGACTTTGTGTTTGTCAGACGCTTCCTAACTTATCACATCTGGCGAACCATCTAAGATGCCTGTGATTCCACCAACAAGAATCTTTTCACTTGTGCAAATCCTTCTGTTTCCATTTTGCACAAATAAGTACCCGGTTCTGCGTCCGTCGCATCCCAAATGACTTCGTGAAAACCCGCCGAGACGGCCTCTTGAACAAGGGTTGTTACTTCTTCACCCATTAAATCAAAGACTTTTATTGTGACGATTCCTGCCTCTTTCATGTCATATGGGATTGTCGTCTTCCCGTGGAATGGATTTGGAACATTTGGATGAAGGGCATAGGTGACTGGCTTATTCCGATCCAATGCTTTCTCGAGAAGCTTCCGTTCGGCTTTCACGAGTCTGAACTCCTTAATCCCAGCCATCAGTACTTTATTTAAACTTTCAGGCGGACACGGTTTGGTGAGGAAGCGAAATATTCGTCCCTCGTTTACCGCATCAATCGCCGTATCCATGCTTGGTTGTCCGGTGAGCATGACTCGCACTGTGTCAGGATTTTTCTCTCGAACTCGCGAAAGAAACTCCACACCATCCATACCGGGCATTTTCATATCTGATACAACGACTGCATACGGACCCTTTACCTCAATGGCTTGCAGGCCATCCTCGCCGCTTAGGGCTGTATCAACTTGGATCTCCCACTCTTTGTCGCGAAACTGCCGTTTGAGCTGGCGCCGGAAATCTTCCAAAATGTTCGGCTCATCATCAACAATGAGAATTTTCTCGCTCATTTTGTTCTCCTTTTTCACTAATTTTCTGACAGATCTTTTTCCATGCAGGCAGACGATCAATCATTCCGATCTCAGTTAGATATTCTGTATCAATTCGAGACTTCGATCTAAGTTCTTTGGATTTCCGGCTCTTGATTTCAAAAGCATCGGCGACATGCACTGCCGTCAACGAATTAAACTCCGTGCTAAGAGAAGTCATCGGCATATGATGAAAGCATACTGCCTCAACAATAGAATCATCTAATCCCCAAATACCCAAGAGATATCCGCCGATTTCAGCGTGCGTCCCACCTAATACTTGTCTCTCGGCGTCAATCAAATCCATATTTTCATTCTTAACAAGATCGTGCACTTGCCGGTATTGTTCGGGTAGCATGGCAACGAACAGGAGTTTTCCCACATCATGAAGTAGTCCGGATGTGCAGCATTCATCAATCACTTTCCGATCTTTGCCCTCCACTTTTGCGAGTTCTTTTGCGAAAGTGGCTGATGCCAGGCTGTGATTCCAGAGTCCTTCCAAACTAAACGCTTCCAATTCGCTTTGGTCGATTTGTGAAAATACATGTACCGACGAGACCAGAGCCTTGATGGTATTCATGTCCAAAGAAACGGCGGCTTGAGTCGGGTCGGAAATCCGCTGTTGAAGCCCAAAAAAGGCAGAGTTTACTATCTGCAGAATTTTTGCAGTCATACCCATATCTTTGGACATGATATCCCCAATTCTTCTCATTGAACCGTTTGGCGATTCCATTTCCTCGGCAATCTCAAGATAAAGAGAGGAAAGACTGGGGATTGACTCCATTCTTGATACTAACTGTTGGAGAGCATCGCTTGTCACTAAATCGCGCAAGGTACAAGCGCGTTGTATAATATTCTTCAGTTCCTCCACATTACACGGTTTTGAAAGGTATTGATGCGTGGGTTTTATGGATCTCAGTATCATCTCCTTTTCGGAATGCCCGGAAAGTGCTATTCGTACAACCTGCGGATGCCGTTTGCTAACTTCAGTCAATAACGTAGGACCATCCATAAGAGGCATGCGCATATCTGAAACGATAACATCGAAAGGAGACGCATCAAGAATCCCTAAAGCTTCATTTGCATTGACCGCAAAAGCCATATCCCATTCCGGGCGCATCCCTCGAAGCGTACGCCTGAGTCCGTCTATGATTTTTTGTTCGTCGTCGACAAACAAAATTCGCCTTTTATCAGGCACCTGTCATCTCTCGAATTCTTGATGTGGATGTATCTGGTTCTGATTTATGCACTGGCAACTGTACGATGAAGGTCGTTCCTTGCCCCGGTTTACTTCTGGCAGTGATGGTACCACCGTGACTCTCCGCAATCCGCTTCGCGACACACAGCCCAAGGCCCATACCTCCTTTTGCCTCTCTTGTTGTGAAGAGAGGATCAAAAATATGATCCAAGGTATCAATGTCCAGTTCTTTGCCGGTATTGTACACATGTAGTTCTAAACAGCTTTGAGAGCTATTTCTATCTGCAATCCATTTGGATTCATCCTCGAATTCGCTTTCATGAAGCGTGATTCTCAATTCGCCGCTATAGTCCATGGCCTGCAGGGCGTTGACGCAGAGATTCAGCAATAGCTGATACATCTGCGTAGGATCAGCATGCACCTGTGAGTAAGTTTTTGTATTTTCCCATATAACATCAACACCTTTCGGAATAGACACTCGAAGAAGTTCTAACACTTCATCAACGATAGCTTCCAGATTACAGAAGCTGCGTGGCATCTCGGTTCGTTTTGCAAATCCAAGAATTTGATCAACAATTCTCTGCGCTTGTCCAGCGGTATTTGCAATTGTTTTCAAACTATCGAGAGACGGTGAATCCTTACCCAATTGCCGGGCAGCAAGACCGCTGTGCCCCAAGATAGCCATTAAAATGTTTCTTAAGTCATGTGTCGCGCCAGCGGCAAGAATTCCTGCCAATTCCATCTTTTGAGATTGAATCAGTTGCTTTTCTAAAATGGCGTTCTGCGCTCTCAATTCATCCTGATAGGACTTCATGCGTAATGCGCTATTGAGACGTGCAATCAATTCTTCTCTCTGTACAGGTTTGTTAAGTAAATCTGTTGCCCCTAATTCGAGTGCTTCACGCTTTAGACTATGATCTTGTAATCCCGTGAGCACAACAACTTCTATATTGCAGATTTTCGGATCGGTTTTAATCTCATTCAGAATCTCAAAACCGTTCTTTTTGGGCATGTTGATGTCCAGCAGGGCTGCGTCAAAAGGCTCTCGAGCTAACAACATGGTGACTTGTGTGGGACTGGAAGTGAAAACCATGTCCCATTTATCAGTCTGGTCGTGGAGCAAGCGTTCCAAGCCCTTGAGCATTTTCGGCTCATCATCTACTATGAGAATTCGTTTCTTCATTTTTCTCACCCTCAAATTCCTCTATTTCGATAGGCAGGCGAATACTAAAGGTTGTTCCCTTGCCTTCCTCTGTTTCGAAGTCGATTATTCCGCCGTGTCCTTTCACTACAGCAACATGTGCAATCGCAAGCCCTTGCCCTGAACCCATGCCGACATCTTTCGTTGTAAAGAATGGATCGAAAATCTTGCCTCTCGCCGCTTCGGGAATACCCGTGCCTGTATCAGCGACTAAAATTTCTGCCCAATTTCCGACTTGTCGAGTCGTAATGGTAATGAAGCCCTTCTCGTCCGATGCTTTGTCAATAACATTACCAATAGCATGAGCAGCATTGACGATCAGGTTTAGAACAACTTGGTTCAAATCTGCAGCTAAACAAGGCACCATCGGTAAGGAATGGTCGAGATTTAGGACCATCTCAGCCACGTATTTCCATTCATTTCGAGAAATCGTCGCTGTGTCATCTATGATTTTATTTATGTCATGGGCCACTTTATGTACCGTTCCGGGATGCGAAAACGCCTTCATCGCCCGAACGATATTCGCAACTCGATCGACACCTTCCAAAGTTTGTCCGATGGATTTGGGAACCTCATCCATAAGGTATTCCACATCTACATTGTTGACAGCCGCCTCAATCTCCCGGATGATTTCATCTGTCGCAGTCTCATGCTCGATTGCTTCTCTCAACTTCCCATACTTTAGGAGAAGTTGACTTAAATCTTCGAAGGCATCTTTCATGAAATGCGTATTATCTCCCACATATTGTATAGGAGTGTTGATTTCGTGCGCGATACCCGCAGCCAATTGACCGATTGACTCCAACTTCTGCGCCTGTACAAGTTGAAATTCCATAGCTTTACGGTCCGTAACATCTTCTCCAAGCAATAGCATACCCTTCTCATGCTGATCGCATTCCGAAAATGGACTCAAAGTAATGTTCAAAAAGCCTTCTCTTCCATCAGATCGCATGAAGGGAATTTCATTGAGCTTAACTGGTTCATGCTTTTTCTGGAGCTTTTGGATGCTCGCGTTAATTTGGTACCAATCCCAGCGAATGCCGCATTTCGAAAAAGATTTTCCAACTGTATCGGTTGCCGGAATCTTAAAAGCCGTCTCGGCGGCGGCATTCCAATAGCTGACAAGCTCATTTGGCCGAACGCAAATCAGTATTGAAGATATTGACGCCAATAGTTCCCCATTACGCTTGTGCGCCTCTCGCAACACCTCATCGGCATGCATTCGCTCGAATATCTCTCGCTGAAGCACCTGGTTCGTTTTCGATAATTCGGATGTGCGCTCTTTAACCGTCTCCTCAAGGTGATCGCGATGTTTTTCCAGTTCCTCCTCTGCTCTCTTGCGCGCAGTTATATCGTGAAAAATTATCAAGTGAGCTTTCTTGCCTTCCCATTCCGTATCCCTGGCGATCAATTCCACGGTGCGAATCTCTCGGTTGCCATGGAGTACTTCCAATTCAGCACTATTATCCACTACAATCGGTCGTCCAATAGCATTGCCTATCAAATCTTCTTTCGAACATCCAAAAAGCTCTCGAACGGAAGAATTGGCGAAACGGACAATGCCCTCTGTATCCACAATCAGATTCGCATTAGGATTTTTATCTACAATGGACTCGAAATTTGCGCGGCCGGCGCGAAGTTCCAGTTCGAGTTCCTTTCGCTTGATGATATCGTCTTGAAGTTCCTTGTTGACGAATGCTAATTTTAAGGTTCGATTTCTTACTAAATCATCGAGATGGTGGCGATGCTTTTCAAGTTCTTCATAGCTTTTTTGAAGGTCATTCAGAATGGCGGATTGTGCGAGTGCATAACGCATCGTGCGTTCTATGGTCTCGGAGTCAACTCGGCCCTTAGGAAGATAGTCGGCCGCGCCGGACTTTGTGGCGGCGAAGTCAATATCACGGTCGTCTTTGCCTGTCATCAAAATCATTGGAGATCGATTTCCGTTGGAAACCGCTTCGGAGATCAACTCGATACCATTTGCCTCCCCCAGATAATAGTCAATGAGATACACATCATGTTCGCAACGAGAAATTGCCTCGCGAGCTTCAGAAGACTTTGAAATCCAGTCAAGATGAATGTCCCAATTTTTAATCTCTTGAAGGAGAGCTTGAACCAGAATATAATCGTCTTCATCATCTTCGATAAGGAGTATTCGAATGGAACGATGACCCGCCTTATTCAGCATTGTCATAGCGTGACAGCCTCTTTGTTATGCTTGATTCCACATACGATATCTATCGTTAATACACCGGTGCGGTGTTGCTCGATTTCGGTGAGAATGTTTTTTATTCATTGTGCTTGCGTTGCTCTTTCAGGTTTGGTCAACGCATGAATTCGCAATCCGGCCAATACCTTCTTCTCGTCCGAGAAGTCACCAATAATTCGTTCTATCGGTTGCGGCGACTCCCTTACCAAAGTTGGAGTCGCCAAAATATTTTCATCCTTAGCGATCTGAGGATACTCCAACAGATCGATAACCACCAGCTCGTAGGAATTTTGTAATTTCCTTTCGCAAATCTGTTGAAGATTGGCAATAGCGCGCTGTGATCCGGCGGTTTTGCCGGTCACATAGAGCTTTAAGACGTAATTGTCCACCGTATTTCTCCTATATTCAGCTTGTCTCATTATCAACGGCTCTTCTGCTGTCTGGGGGAGAGAGGTCGAGTAGGGCGATACCGTAGGCTTCAGGGGTGAGCTGTACGGCACTCATTGATAGCCGATTTGAATAGTCTCTCGCGAAAGATAAAATTCTGCTTTCCTACAACATGTCTTGAATAATCCGTGCATCATCAGGATCACCCGCGATAAGTAGGATTCTCTTTGTATCAGAATCCATAGTAAGTCCGAGTTAGATGTCAAATTTTTCTGCCCAAGAAAAACGCAGGCAATACATCGTCAACCAGGCAGATTCTTACTATCGTATGGGCAGTTATTTCTTAAAATCAAATGCGAAATCTCCATGTCCCCGAGAATAGCCGATTAACGGTACAGAGTTGCTTAGAAACATCTCGATTCACATTTGAAGAATGGACGTCGAAATACAAAAGTATTAATAAACAGCAAATTAGAAGTGCGCTATATCATCTGATTCGACGTTCCATTTTTCAACAATCTTTGATATCATTACACAGGCAAAAGTTATTCCCAAAGTTAATCACCTATTTTTTAAGCACAAGCATTTTATGGCATCGCTTTTGACATATAAGATAAGGTGTCAAATTATAGTTTCGCCACACCAAGCTATATTATTATAACCGTTATAGGATTAGAATGTGAAAACAATTTGGCAACACAAGGCAGAATACGAAGTGTGATTGAGAGAAACTCGGTTGACATTTAATCTTTTTCACGAATAACGGGGTATGATGAGTAGAATCAGGGGAAATGAGTCCCCACGTCGAAGATCTTCAATTGCCACCAGACTCTCCATGTGGTTTGTTCTAATAGGACTGATACCACTCGGGACTTCCAGTTTCATCTTCTACAGATATTCGGTCGCGTCGATTAGAGAGCAGGTTTTCGTAAAACTTACTACCATTGCGGAGGAAAAAGTCCTACGTGTTGAAGGGTATTTCAGAGATAGGAGGGAGGATGTCGCTGTTCTGGCGCAGCAACCCGCGATTATTGAGGCTCTCCAAAAGCTATCTGCTTCTGACGCCGCAAAAAAGTTTGATTCAAAAGCACGCAACGCGATTGAAAACGATTTAACATTTACTTCGTACTATATAGAAACATACGAGTACCATGATCTTTTTCTGATATTGCCATCCGGTGATATTGTGTTCACGGTAGCGCAGGAGAAAGATTTAGGTACAAACCTTTTGACTGGCCCTTACTGCCGTTCAGCGTTAGGTGAAGTATTCTATCGCGTTAAGACCTCTCAATCGCTTCAGTTCTCCAAATTTGAGTACTTTGAACCATCACAATTACCCTCACTCTTTCTTGGCGCGCCCGTTGTTATCGATGGTGAGTTTTTGGGGG
>CAZADO010000236.1:0-5489 GCA_964483885.1 uncultured Alphaproteobacteria bacterium
AGCATCGGGGAAACGGTTCCGGATGTTACTTACCGACCTGTTTGCCATCAACAAGAATCGGGTAATGCGGACGCGGGAAACCGGCGCCTTCGATTTCGAAACCGATGAGTTTGCGTTTGATGCCGTCTTCTTTGACTCGAAGCAACGCGTCGCGACCGATGAAATCGCCTTTTTTCAGTTTCGTAATCCAGCCTAACCCGGCTTCCAAAGGATTCGTGGTTTTATCTATGTCGTTTCCATAGAGGCAGTATTTCATTTCCAGCCGCAAGCTATCCCGCGCGCCTAAACCAATCGGCTCGATATCGAATTCCTTTCCGGCGTCGAATAGCGCATCCCATAGCGCAGGCGCGTCTTCGCTCTTGACCATCAGTTCGAATCCGGCTTCTCCCGTGTAGCCTGTGCGGGAAATCAATGTGCGCATACCTGCGACTTCATTGTCAACACACCAATAATATTCTATCTCAGAGAGATTCGTTGTTGTCAGTTTCTGAACGATTGCTTCAGCATCACGTCCCTGAACTGCCAGAAGCGCATACGCATCGGAAATATTTTCCAATTCGCAGTTGCCGCGTTTGTTTTCCATAAACCATGCCCAATCTTTGTCGAGGTTCGCCGCGTTCACCACGAGCATATAATGATCCAGCATACGGTACACCAGCAAATCATCCACAATCCCGCCATCCGGATAGCACGCGCAACTGTATTGCACCTGATGCGTCTGCAATTTATGGACATTATTCACGGTCGTCCAATTCAGAAACGCTTCCGCATCCGGCCCGCGAACAATAAATTCTCCCATGTGCGACACATCAAATACGCCCACCGTGGTGCGAACGCGGCGATGTTCGGCTCGAATGGATGTGTACTGGATGGGCATCAAAAATCCTCCGAAATCCACCATCTTCGCTCCGAGGCGCTGGTGAATTGGCGTTAGTGCTGTTTGTTTTGGAGTCATGGTAAAAAGGTGCCTAAAAAATTGTTTGTGTCTGTATAAATATACAAAATCCGCAGGTTTTGAGCAAGTGCGTTTTTGCTTGCAAATCCGATGTAATTTGTGTTTATTGTAAGCCGCTTTAACGCGAGGGATGAGGGCACCCACTCGCGGCGAAATAAAGATAGAGCGCTCCATACGCGGTAAACGTGTTCCGGGCACGCGAGACGCATGCCGCGGCGAACAACTTCCTCGCCGAACCGGATTCAGCGTATAGTCCCATTCTTAACAAGGTGGCTTCAGCCCCTTGTAACAACCACGCGGGTGCTCGCATGCAGACGCAAGGGGCTGAAGCCACCTTGTTCCACTAAAAGCATGCTGCCCCGCGTAATCCGACCGGAACTGAAAGGCGATTCTTGGGTTTTTATCTATCTCATATCGGACAAACGCTGGCTTTGGGAGCAGCAATTGCATGGGCGATTGCAGTTATCCTTTTCAAGAAAAGCGGAGAAACGGTTCATCCGATTGGGCTGAATCTATATAAGAATGCACTGGCGTCTCTGCTATTGTTACCGACCCTCTGGCTGTTCGGCGGAACGTTATTTCGAGATGTTCCCGCAAGCGAATATCTTTTACTCATGGCCAGTGGCGCGCTCGGCATCGGTATCTCGGATACGTTCTTTTTCATGTGCCTGAACCGCTTGGGAGCGGGGCTGACCGCCATCGTGGAATGCCTGTACAGCCCGTCCATCATTTTTCTTTCGTTCCTCTGGCTCGGCGAACGCATGACGCCGCTGCAAATTGTCGGTACGCTTCTGATTATTTCAGCCGTTTTTCTTGCCACAGTCGAGAAACCCAAAGCCGGACTTACACGCCGTGATTTAATCTTGGGAATTATCTTCGGTGCTTTAGGATTGATAGGAATGGCGGTCGGAATCGTTATGATTAAGCCGCTGCTCGAACGCTCGCCGCTGCTGTGGGTGACCGAGGTTCGGCTTATCGCTTCAGTCATCATTCTGTTGCTGATATTGCTGGTGCATCCCGCGCGGCGCGCCATCATGGCTTCCGCATTATCGTCACACGGCTGGAGATACACGCTTTCGGGTTCCTTTATGGGAGCTTATCTTTCGATGATTCTCTGGCTGGGCGGAATGAAATACGCGCAGGCTTCCATCGCCGCCGTCCTCAATCAAACGAGCAACATCTTTCTATTCATCTTTGCCGCTCTGCTGCTGAAAGAACCTATCAACTTGCAGCGAATAGTAGCGATTCTTCTCGGTGTCGCCGGGGCGATTTTAGTGACAGTGGGATAGACATCCTTCCAAAAAATTCAATAATGAAGCCCTTGTCGAATTTGCACGACAAGGGCTTTTATTTTCGAGCAGACCGGATAGGCAGTCTCAAGAGATATCGGGTTTAAAAACAACGCCTTGATTCGTGTGGCCGTTCATTTTAATGACTATAGGTTCATCAAAACGGAGATGCCGCACATATTTTTTTTCTTCAATCGCTTTTTGCTTCGCCAGCCATTTCCAATCCAACATTCCCTCTCCAGTATCGGGATTCACGGTAAAATAGCCAATCATCAGAGCCGTCAGGTTCTGGAAAAAATGCGTACCCTGTGACGGAATCACTTTGAGGTCTTTAAACCCGGCTTCGATGATAACTTTCGCACCGGAAATCTGATCCCAGCTTACCGGAATCCCAAGCCACGGATCCGCCGAACCCCACCGTCCGACACCAATAAGAACATAGGGTATGTCTTTATCCTCGAGCTTGGCATTCATCCAGCCGACTTCCTCAGCGACTTTGTGACTTTCAGAGCGGTTGAACCTATCAATATCCACCATGACAATATCCCGAATATTGTCAATCCTGCCGAATCCCAACGTGTGCGAACTTTGGCAGATGAGATTCGCGGGTTTTATGTCCTCGATTTCTATTTCTTCCAATTCCCGGCTTATGAGAAGCGGTCGGATTTGCACCACTCCAAATTCCGGCGGCAGATTTCCGGCGGCGGTTAATCTCACGGCAAATTCGATTTCGACCGGGCAGCTCATGCCTGTCAGGCCAATTTCCAAGACTCGATGCAGGATTTCCGGCAACGGAAACAATTTGTGCTTCAAAATCGGCGCGAAGCTGACAATCCGGACGCCCGCTCGGGATAATCCATCGTAAACCGCATCGTTTTCGGCGGAATAGACGGAAGCCACCGGAGCAAGTGTTCCATCCTTTTCCGCGACATCAAGCTCGCATTGCAGTAAATCCACTCCCCATGAAAGCTCTTTCTTTTTTTTGGAACTGTCGAGCTCCAGTGCAAAAAATGTTTTCTGCGTATAATCGAGAAAATCACTTGTGGTCGAAAACTGAATGAGATGACGAGGATATTTCGGGCAGAATCGCAGCGCCGATCCGCCCTCGACGACGGTTCTGCCGAATCCCAAAGCCACACTGACGACGCCGTCGGATGATGTCGCGGGTTTCGAGGGATAGAAATTGTGCGAGCGAGCCACACCTGCGAAGTCCGGATAAAAGCGATGCTCATGCTGTGCGCCCACAAGCTTCTGAATAATTACCGCCATCTTTTCTTCTTCCAAGCGATGCTGCGTCGCCTTCATGTAGTGCTTGGCGCGATGGGAAAATGTGGACGCATAGACGCGTTTGATTGCCGTCAACAGTTGTTTTAATCGAACTTTTAAATCCGGATGGTTGTTCGGCAGCATATAAGTTGTGTAGATTCCCGCGAATGGATGATACTGAGAATCCTCCATCAAGCTCGACGACCGAATCGCAAGCGGGTAGCGCACCAAATCAAGCAGCAACGTGAGATCCTGCTCGATATCTTCGGAGAAATCGCTCTTTAAAAACCGCTTCAAAATATCCGCTTCACTGTCGGAACGCAGGACGAAGTCACGCAGATGATTGCGGTCTAAAAATTCATCGAACACATCCGTGCAAACCACAACCGTCGGCGGAACCGAAATATGAACATCCTCGTATTCCTCACCGAGAGGATAGGTATTAAGCATGCGGTTCATAAACGCCAACCCCCTCGCTTTCCCTCCCAGAGAACCGCCGCCGATGCGAGTGAAGTTGCTGGATTCGTCGAAAGTTTCCCGGTTGAAATCGGCCACATGTCCTCGACTCCGCTCTCGGCGAAATGAACTCAGCGATTCGATTAAATTCTGGCGGAGGACAGCGAGCGAAGGATAATCACTGACTTTGCGCGGTTTCAGACGATCCGCGAGCAGAAATTCGGTTCGTGCTTTGAGCCAGTTCGAAAAATGATCCCGCTCTCCGTGGTAGCGCAGACTTTCATCCGGTATCGTATGCAGTTTTTTCTCCAGTGTGCGCATATCGGAAGCTCTGTCGATTTCCTTGCCGTCGGGAAGAGAGAAAATAAAATCACCGAAGCCGAAGTGGTTAATCATAAACTGCCGTAGGTCGCTGAGCAGTGTCGGTGAATCCTTGAGTAAGAAACTGGCGTTCAACGATTCAGCAAGTTTCGCATTCTTCTGCTGGTAAGACTGAAGAAGAATCGGGATATCGGGTCTGTGTTTTTTGACGAGTCTCGCAAATTCCGCGCCCGCTTCCGGATCTTTGATTCCGTTACGGGGAAACTCAACATCCGAAATGACGCCCAAAATATGGTCTTCATAGGCGTGAAAATAATTCTGCGCTTCTTCAAAGGTATTGCAAAGCAGAATCTTCGGTCTTGCCCTCATGCGAAGCAGTTTATGATACAGATTCACACTTTCCGAAATCAAACTCTGCGAATGCTTCATCAACTCTGTATATATCATCGGCAAATACGAAGAATAGAATCGGATATTATCCTCGATGAGAATGATACTCTGAACTCCCATCTCTTTCGTGTCATGCTCGACATTCCAGCGGTCTTCGGTGTATTTCACAATCGCGAGCAGAATCCGAAAATCCCCCTGCCAGATGAACACCTTATCAAGCCCGGCTGTGTCGGTGAGCTTCAATAGTTCCAGCAAATCGCGGTTATCGAAAGCCAGCAGCACGACTGGCATCTCCGGGCGGTCTTCCCGAACCTTATGCGCGAAATCCAAAACATGCATATCCCCGATATTCATCGTTGTAATAATCAGATTAATACGCGGATCATCACGAGCGAGTCCCGCAGCTTCGGACGCTTTGGATACACGAGTCAGACCGGGCACACGGCTCAGATTGAGTTCCATAAACTCGCTGGTCATCTGCTCGTGCAATTGACCGTCCTGCGCTAAGAGAAAAGAATCATAAAGACTCGAAACCAGCAGAATCTCCTGAACAGGATGCCGCATGAGATTCTGAAAACCTGTTGTCAAACCTTTCGCTTCCCCGAGAATATGTTGTTCGAATTCGGCCATCGTTTACCATGGATTATGAGAAATTTTCTCTATAAGATACGGCTGTAAAAAAATAGAATCAACTCTCGAGTGCAGTTCCGGCCGAGGCCTGAGCGACACGGCTCGGCGAGTTATCCGCCGCGGCATGCGTCTCGCGTGCCCGGACAGAGTTGACTCCAACTTTTCTTGAACCAGCACGCAGG
>CAZADO010000237.1:0-3180 GCA_964483885.1 uncultured Alphaproteobacteria bacterium
GTTTGAGTCCATTTGTTAAAACTTTTTTGAGAAATCTGAACTATCTGCTCTCCAAAATCTCCAAAATTATCACACTTATTATAAATTCGTGTTTCTACAGGCATTGTAAAAAAAGTAGTTGTAGCACTTTCAAAACTTGTCTCAAGAGGATTAAGCAAAACACCTATTTCTTTTCCTGTCTTTGCATCTAATGCTGTTTGTTCTACTCCAAACTTTGTTGTCGCATAAATCGCAAGAAATAAAATAAAAGCTCCTACAATAATTGCAAAAATCCATGCAAATGATATTTGTAAATATCCTCTTTTTTCCATTATTTTTCAATTGTAACCAGTGCCTCTCCATAATCTTTTTTGATTGTCATTCTGATTTTCCCGTCGATATTAGTAATACAAATCGAATCTTCATTTCCAAGAGTTTGTTCAATATTAATATGTTCTATCTTAGCCCCTCCAACAACTTTATCTGAATTAAAAACCAAATTTTCATATTCATCGTCTGTAAAACAAATAGATTTTATTTTCTTGGGCAAATTATATTCTACTTGCTGAGAACCCTGAGAACCTCTCCACATACTGTCAATATCTGATTGTAAATCCTTTTTGAATTGTTCCATCACAACAGATTCCTGAAATGAAAGAAGTTTTGAAATTCCATAAAAAGCAAATGCAATAAAAATTATTATTAAAAAAATTGAAAAAATCATTCCAAAAGATAATTTCATTTGGCCACCACTTTTCATAAATAAAATAAAGAAATTAAACTTATAAATTTTTGTAAGATTAATACAAATCAGAAGGTCTTACAATTATACTACACTCATCAGGATTTGGCTGAACTCCAAATTCATCCTGACATTTTATGTAAAATGTAAGTTCAGGGTTCCAGTCAGTATAATGATTTACATCTTCTAAAACAGTCATTTCTGTTCCATCATCAAATACATAATCACAAGGATAATTTTCATACTTTGTATCATAAACACATCTCGCAGCTTCATCAGTAACTAATTTCAAATAACTTTCTTCATGATAAGCTCTTACAACAATAGGATCATCCTGGTCAGACTCAACCTCAAAATTAGTTGTTAAGATATCATAATTTCCTCCTAAGTCAACACATTTAATATCATAACTATATGAATCTTCATTTAACCACAAATCCTGAGAATGTTCATAATTAGTATATTCTCCATCGCCCAAGAATAAAACATATCTTGATTCATCTTCATCACTTAACTTGAAATAACAATTTGATTTTCCTTCATTATATCCTGCAGAAGTTCTTGCTTCTAAAGTTACTTTTACTGCTTCTGTTGAATCCTTTATTGTACTATCTACTTCTGGTTTAATCCAATCAAGAACTAATGGCTGAGTTCCCATTAACATGAATTTGTAAGATTCTTCATTAACATTTCCTGTTAAATCCCTGCATCTGAAATAGAAATTATTTTCTTCTCTATTCTTTAAACTATCCAAAGTTGTCTCACAAGTATAAAGTCCTTGTTCATTCATATTATTTAAAGCATTTCCATGTGTACAATCCATTTCTCCTTCCATGTTTTCATAAGCTTCATCTAAATGGCTCCACCTACATCCTTCAACAGGTTCATTAATATAAACTTCTAAATCTACTGATGTTTGATTATGTGCAATTGGAAATCCATTTAATATGCTTGTCTGAACAATTAATGGAGGTGTTGTGTCTGGTCCTTGATCTACACAGAAAGTGAATACAAAGTTTGCAGTGTTATGATTTCCATTTGCATCCTGACATCTTACATAAACATTATACTCTCCATCATTTTCAACTTCAACATCTCCACCTGAACCAGGAAGACTCAAAGAATATGAATGTTCTTTTAATAATAATCCATTGCTGAAATAGAAATCCATATCATCATAACTTGGTTTTCTTGAAAGGTCTAACTTACATTTAGCAGGTTCATTTAATTCAATTCCAAATGATAATGGAGTAAATGCCTTAACACATCCTGTTGTTGAACCACTATATTCTACTCTAACTCCTGTATCTGGTGGAGAAATTCCTGTGTTTTGAAATTCATAATCATAACCTTCAGTTAATGCATCTTCCCAAGGTTCTATTGTTGGAAATTCAACATCTCCTCTATTTACCCATGCACATTTTTCATCATCTGTTCCTTTATTTAATAATTCACAACCCTGTCCTAAACTTTTACATTGATATTCACTGCATGGAAGAATTCCCTGATTATTACAATCATCACAATGACTTCCACCTGTTGGAGCATCCCAAGGCTGACATTGGAATGTAATTACTTCATATTCTGTATATCTAAATGCCATTACAAAATATAATGCTGCTACACCTAGCCCCCATTTATATGATGAACCAAACATCTCTCCTTCTGCTGCTCTTGATGCTGGATTAGATGCTTCAATAACCCCTATAATTGTTTTACCTGCAACAATAGCTCCTGCAAGTGATACAGCATATGTATCTGCAAGATTTTGATATTCTTCAGGCAAAATTGTTTTTAATGCTTGAATTCCTGCATAAACTCCTGCTGCCCAAACAGCACCTTCAACAATATGACCAACTAAATAATTCCACCATGCTCTTCCTCCAATATAAGGTGCAGTTGCTCTTTCTCCTCCAAGATATAATTTTTCACATTCAATTTTTTCTTTTTGAGATTTTGCATTTTTCATACACTCATTATATTTTTTAACATCAATATTTTTATTCCCGCTTGTATCATCTGTTCCAGGTGTTTTTTCTTCTTCTTTAGTTTCTTTATTTTTATCATCTTTAATTAAAGTAGTCAAACCTAACCATGAAGAAGGATTTGTTAAATCTACTGGAGTTTCTGTACTCGAAACTTCATCTTTTTCTTGAGGCACATATAATTCTTGAGAACAACAACATTCCCCATTATAATTACAAGATTCTCCTCCAATAGTATATAAACCATTAGCACATATGCCACTATTTGGTACATCTTCACATGTTCCGGTTTCACGTCCCCATTTAGTCTGACAAGCTGTTTTACAATCTGGTCCTGTAGTTGTAGTATCAGTTGTAGTGCTCTTTGTTGTATCTTCTTGTCCATTTATCTCTTCTAAAAGTCCATCAGGATCATTTACAAATTCTATTTGTTTAGTCCATCCAGCAGCCCAAGCTTTTTCACAATCTTCTAGG
>CAZADO010000238.1:0-2725 GCA_964483885.1 uncultured Alphaproteobacteria bacterium
GAGTTCTTCAAGAGGGAACCGCATCGCGGCGTGAATCCGGACGAAGTCGTCGCAGTTGGCGCGGCGATTCAGGGTGGCGTCTTGGCTGGTGACGTGCAGGATGTCGTGTTGCTCGATGTCACGCCGTTGTCGCTGGGAATCGAAACGCTGGGGAGTGTGATGACGAGACTCATCGATGCCAACACGACGATTCCGATGAAGCGTACGGAGATTTTCTCGACCGCTTCCGACAATCAACCATCGGTTGAAATTCATGTGCTTCAGGGCGAGCGCCCGATGGCTGTCGATAACAAGACCATCGGCCGTTTTGTTCTGGATGGCATTCCACCGGCTCCGCGGGGACTACCACAAGTGGAAGTAACATTCGACATCGACGCGAACGGCATTCTGTCGGTTTCCGCCAAAGACAAGGCGACCGGTCGCGAGCAATCTATCAAGATTCAACACAGTTCAGGCTTGTCGAAAGAAGAAGTCGAACGGATGAGGACGGATGCCAAATCTCATGAAGCGGAAGACCTGAAACGCCGAGAAGAAGTCGATACAAGAAATCAGGCGGACGCGCAGGTGTTCCAAACCGAGCGCCAGATGAAGGAACTCGAAGGCAAACTCGACGCGGACGACAAGGCGAAGATTCAAGCGGGCGTGGATCGCATCAAAGCGGCATTGAAAGGCTCCGACATGAACGAGATTCGCTCCAGCAGTGAAGCGTTGACGCAAATCTGGAACGCGGTTTCAACGAAACTCTACCAGCAACAACAGGCGCAAGGCGGCCCTCAGCCCGGCCCGGAACCTTCTCAGGAACCGAAAGCCGAAGAGGAAAAGAAAGGCCCCGACGTCGAAGACGCTGACTACGAAGTCGTCGACGACGACGACAAGAAATAAAACTCGATAACGATGCGGGTCGGCTGCTTGCAGCCGACCCGCAATCACCACGAAAGTAAATCGCCGCGAATGGGTGCCCTCACCCTTCGCGATAAAAATACAAGCGCGGGGCGCAATTGTCCCGCGCTTCTTATGTCCGTTTGGGTAATGGCGTTGTATTTACCATAAGCCATTTCGCTTGATAAACCGAATAGAATTTGCTATATTCCATGCAAATCGCTTTCTCATAAAGAGTTTGCCTAATTAAGGAGTATCTCATGAGAAGAGGAATAAGAGTTTCTCTATTCACGGCATTGATTTTAATAGCGTCACAGGCGTTTGCGGGGACAGGATTTTATGTGAATTTGGGGCCGGGTTTGGGACGCCAGTACGGTGATCCCGGAAAATCGTTCGAACAAGGGCTGGGAGGCAGCGCGGCTGTCGGAATTTCATGGGCGAAACGAATCGAAGTGGAACTCGGCTATCACTATTACGCTCAGGAACCGCGCAGCGACTCTTCGAGAGCGTATGTGGATGGCGCGTATTTTCACGGACCTCAAGCGGCGGTTCGGCTTCATTTGGCCCACCTTGCGCCGGGAGCGAGTCTTTACGGTGTGGGAGGTTTTGCATGGCATTCGCTCGCGTGGGGATTGAAACCGGGAATGATGCCGACCTTTCCGCATTTCTGGCGAAAAGATGATGACAGCATCGAATGCACCGCCAGCTTTTTGGGATTGGCCTTTATGGGGACATTGACCAGCAAACTCGCTCTGAACATCGACGGCCGGTACTATTTCCAAAATTGGAGATCGAGAACCGCCACCGCTCAACAAGTTGATTTAGAAGGCGACGCATTCGCATTCGATGTAGGACTGCGAATTTATTTTGGTAATTGATGAATTGCACGTGAAACAATTTCATAAAAACATCCGTTTACCGCATTATGACTATTCGTTGCCGGGTGCGTATTTTGTGACCGTCGTGGTTGATGAACGCGAGCGCAGTTTAGGCCATATTTCTGACGGACTTATCAAACTTACCGACACGGGAGAATTGGTTGTTCGAGGGTGGAAGTGGCTGGCGGAACAATATACCTATGTTTCACTTGACGAGTTCATCGTCATGCCGAATCACCTTCATGGAATTCTCCTCTTTGATAACGACAAGGCTCGCGGTCTGACGCTGGGACGAATTGTTGCTGCGTTTAAGACGATTACCACACGGGAGATTAATTGCTTGAGGAATACTCCAGGAAAGCGGTTCTGGCAAAAAGATTTTTACGAACATGTTATACGGAACGAACGTGACATGGCGAGGATTCGAGAATATATTGTGAATAATCCGTTGCAATGGTCATTAGATAAAGAAAATCCGGAACGACAAACATTGTAGCGCCCAGCTTGCTGGGTAAAAACCTAAAAGCCCGACAAGTCGGGCGCAACGAATGGGCGCAACGAAGAAAGCCCGACAAGTCGGGCGCAACAAATATGAATCTTGATCAGTGGACAATAAAAGCTCAGGAAGCGCTGCAAGCGGCGCAGACGGAAGCGCGGGAGCGTAATCATCAGGCGCTGACGCCGCTGCATTTGCTCGCGGGTGTGCTTAAAGATTCCGCGGGAATCGCCGCTCAGATTTTCGAGAAGCTCGGCAATTCTCCGGATGATGTCGCGCGCCTTGTCGGAATCGAGCTTGCCAAAGAACCGGCAGTCACCGGCTCGGTCGGCAGCACGTATCTTGCCAATGAAACGAGCGCGCTTTTCGAACAGGCGCTGAAAGACAAAGCGCAGCTTTCCGATGAATATTTATCGGTGGAGCATTTGCTCTTAGCGATGCCGGAGTCGAAACATGCTCCGACAGCGAATTT
>CAZADO010000239.1:0-3382 GCA_964483885.1 uncultured Alphaproteobacteria bacterium
CCTCTTGAAGTTACGTATTATCAATTAAAAGGACTAATTGAAATCAGAAGAATTTCAAATAATGGACTGAATATAAGTTCGATTTTCCTACAGGAATCAACAGCAAATACGCATGCTCAAAAGGTTGCTTCTTGGCATAAAATTTGGTATCTTAATTTAATATGAAAGCAATCCGCCGGCTTTGATTCAAGGTCGGCTACCCTCCCTTTCAAAAGCAGCAGCTTTGTAAAGGCGAATTTAAGAGGAGGTTCCAGCGATGCGTACGCGATTGTGGGTTCTTTTATTCTTGATTCCCGGGTTTGTACTGGCTCAAACGCCCGCGTTTCAGAATGTGGAAGAAACGGATCAACTCTTCCGTCAGTACTTCTCCCAGAAAACAAACTTGGGAAGCGGCACAGGTTATAAACCGTGGAAGCGAGCGGAATGGTTTTACGCACAGCGCGCTTATCCGTCCGGATTAATTCCGGTTGGTGCGCGGTGGGAAGCGTATCAGCAAATGCTGAAAATGCCGCGCGCTCATGTGGATGAAGAGTGGGAAGAACTCGGCCCGGCTAACGTTGGTGGTCGTACGCGTGTGATTCGTTTCCATCCCAACAATCCGAATATCATGTTCGCCGGTTCCGTTTCGGGTGGTTTATGGAAAAGCACCGACGCGGGGAATATCTGGTTTCCCATTACGGATTTTCTGCCGAATATTGCGGTCGGGGCATTCGAGTTCGATCCGTTACATCCGGACACGATGTATCTGGGCACGGGTGAAGGAACGTATAATATTGACGCCGTACTCGGGATAGGTTTACTTAAGAGCACCGATGGCGGCGAGACGTGGGAGCAGACCGCGCTTAGCTGGCCTTATTCCTCCGATGGAGCGGTCAACAAAATCAGCGTTGATCCGGTTAATCCGGAAAACATCGTTGTCGCGACGCGCACGGGATTGCGTCGAACGACCGACGGCGGAGTTTCATTTACTCCTGTCGGTGTGGCGGGTGATTTCAAAGATGTGCAGCGCGATCCACAGAATCCGAATAACCTTCTTGCAGCGGCGGGGAATCCCTATGGCGCCGCTTCGAATGGGATTTATAAATCTACTGACGGCGGTGCGAGCTGGTCGCGGCGAACGTCTGGATTGCCTTCAGCGAATGCAATGGGACGAAGTATTCTTGCGTACTTTGAAAGCAATCCTTTGGTCGTCTATTGTGGAATTTCATCAACATTCAGTCCTCAGACACGGACGATTGGTATTTATCGGAGCGTTGACGGCGGCGAAACATGGGGTGTGATGAATAGCACCTTCGAGATTTTCTCCGAGCAGAGCTGGTATGATATGATGCTCGCAGTTCATCCCACGAATTCCACGTTGGTTTTTGCAGCCGGTCGGTATATGTATCGTTCCACCAACAGCGGACTTCACTGGAGTCAGGTCGGACAATCGGTTCACGTGGATTTTCATGAGTTCGTATTTCATCCGACGAACCCCTCTATTGTGTTTACGGGGAACGATGGCGGTATTTACATGTCTTATAATTGCGAAAGCAATGTATGGGAAGAGAGAAACACGGATTACGTTACACATCAATACTATGGTTTCGGGAATGCCACCATCGATACGAGCTTAGCTTTCGGAGGCGCTCAAGATAACGGCACGACGCGCTGGCTGGGTGCGCGCGATTGGGATGAAGTTTATGGGGGAGACGGCGGCTATTGTGTGGTGGACTGGAGCAACGACAACACCGTCTATGCGGAATGGCAAAACGGTAATCATGTTCGATCATTCAACGGCGGCAACTCGTTTCATAATATTCAGAGCGGACTCGGCGGAAGTGGACCTTGGGTGACGCCTGTGATTCAGGATCCGTTCGAACCGTACACGTTGTATACGACAGCCGGAGCCGGACAAATTTACATTACCACGAATCGTGGAGACCTATGGCAGACGCTGGGCAGCGCTATTGGAGGAGAAGTCCAATCCATCGCAGCTTCTCCTGTTTTGCAGGATAGACTTTACGTTGCGCGTGGCGGCAGCGTCTATCGCAAGGATCCCGGCTCAACGATTTGGACATCGGCATCATTCGGTTTGCCGGGTGGGACGGTGACTCGCGTCGTTGCTTCTCTCGGAAATCCTGGCGGTGTCTATGCGACGATTTCAGGTTTTGGAGGAAGTCATGTGTTCTGGTCGAGTGACGCCGGGGCACATTGGGAGAATATTACAGGCGATTTGCCGAACGTTCCCGTGCAAGACTTGGCAATTAATTTAAACGATGCGTCTACGCTTTATGTCGGTACAGACCTTGGAGTTTATCAGACGACGAATCATGGCCAGAATTGGGAAGTTTGCGGTACAGGTTTTCCAGTGGTAGTCGTTGATGATTTGGAGATGCAGACCAGAACAGGCATGCTGCGTGCCGGAACTCACGGACGCGGTTTATGGCAAATTTCCACCGGGTCTCCATCGGTAAGTTTTCTCTTTCCGAATGGAAGTGAATTGTTAGCGGTTGGCACTCCGATTGAGATGCGCTGGGCGGGAGAAGATTTCGGCGGCGATGTTTCGATAGAACTCAATCGCTATTATCCCGGAGATACATGGGAGACGCTGTATGCTTCCACACCCAATGATGGTGCTGCAGACTGGACGGTGACGGAACCGATAACTGATCATGCGCGTTTTCGAATAACGCATCTGACTCTGCCGGATCAAAATGATACAACGAACGCAGATACGCGCATCGTTGAATCCAGCGTGCGACTGAGCGCTCCGAATGGCGGAGAAGCTATCTTCGTGACAGCGAACATTTATATTGCTTTCGAACGGCTTCTTTTAAACGATACGTTGGCGATTGAATTAAATCGCGATTATCCATCCGGCGAATGGGAATCCATCGACCCAGCCGTGGTTGCAGATTCGGAAATACGCTGGCTGGTGCGGGGCGCTTCCAGTGATCATGCCCGTATGCGAATTTACTCTATATCGAATCCAAGTATCGGAGATACGTCGGATGCCGATTTTTCCATCGTGACTCCAGAAATGACGCTGTTCTATCCTAACGGCGGCGAACTGTTATTCGTGGACAGCACTATCAGCATCGAATGGGATGCGCCGGATATTGAAGGCCGTGTTCAGATTTCCATCAATCGAGATTATCCCGATGGCGAGTGGGTACATATTTTTTCGAATACCAACAATGACGGCCAGCAGAACTGGACGGTGAGTGAGCCTATTTCGGGAAATTGCCGGATGCGGGTGAGAGCGATTATGGCGACGGAAGTCGAAGTTATCAGCGAAAATGATTTTGAAATTCAATCATTGTCAACGTCATCGCGAGCGACTCTGCCAACCGCTTTCCGCGTTTTGCCTGCGGCGCCGAATCCCTTTAATCCTGAGACA
>CAZADO010000240.1:0-2847 GCA_964483885.1 uncultured Alphaproteobacteria bacterium
CTTTGATTTTAATCATATAAACCGCTCCGCTGCGAGCTAAAATCATATGCTTGTTTCCGGGTGCGATAAATACTTTCCCACTGGTGACGGTATCTCCCGTCTTCCCTTCTCGCACTTCGACGGCACATAAACTATTTAAGCGCTCCGCAAAAGCGCGCGTAAAATGTTCCGGCATATGCTGAACGATGACGGTTCCCGGAGCATTCGGAGGAAACCGAACCAGCACGTCCTTGAGAGCTTCCGTCCCACCGGTCGAAGAACCGATGGCCAACACTTTCTGGGTGGTCTGGGTCAGTGCCAGCTTCTGTGATACACGAGGGGAAGCACTGCCGCCATTTGATTTCCGAACAACTTTGCTGCGCGCAGCAGCTTTTATTTTTTGCGCCAAATCCTTGGACATTTCTCCAACACTGTACGCCGCACCCGGCTTGCACATCACTTCCACCGCTCCCAATTCCAGCGCTTCAACCGCCATCCGACCACCTTCCGGTGTCAAAGAGCTAACGATAATGACCGGCAGGGGATAATGTTTCATCAGTTTCCCGAGGAAGGTCAAACCGTCCATACGTGGCATTTCAATATCGAGTGTGACGACATCCGGTTTGAGCGCAACGATTTTGTCGCGCGCAATAAATGGATCCGGAGCAGTATCGATAACATCTATTTCCGGATCACGCGACAGTTCCTGTGAAAGGATTTTACGCACAATCGCCGAATCGTCAACAATCAAAACTCGCACCATAGTGATTTCACCTCATATATGTTTCCGGCGCTTTGAGAAATTCCGCAATCCTGACAAACCGTCCGCCGTTCTATGATGTTGATTCGACCGCCTCGATGCTTTCCGTTTGAAGAATAAGATCCGCGCGTGTGTCTTCAACTGTGAACATCAGATGATTTTCCGGCGGTACTGAAGAAAGCGCCGCCTGCGCTTCTTCCCAAAGAATCAGCTCCGGCGGACTCAAATTAAAAATAGGTTTGCTACCATGAATTTCCGTCAGAACATTTCCACACATCATATTCAAAACTTCCAAAAGAGCATCCTTCTTGCCGTTCTCGCCCACCTCATCGGTGATATCCAATCCGAGCATACTCGTGGCCAGAGGTGAGAGAATTTCTGATGAAACAGCCAGTATAAGCCGTCCCATTGCAGGACCTTTAAAGTGAATAGACGCTGCCATTCGAGGAAATCCTCCATCGGGATCGGTCACTTCCGGAGGATATACCGCCATAAAGGCCGATGTCTCGAAGACGTGGGTCGAAACTTCCAGAAGCACTTGGCGAATATCAGATGTCATCTTGTTCTCCTAAAATTTCCGAAAGAATTTCACTGACTTTTTCGACGGAAAAAGGCTTGCGAATGTAGGCTCGAACTCCCTTGCGAAACAGTTGTTCCATTCGGGTATCACTGCCCTCGGTGGAGACAATCACGACAGGGATTTTTTTCATGTCCGGATGCTCCGCCATCTTCTCGACCATGGTCACACCGTCCATAACCGGCATGTTAATGTCGGCAAAAACGATGTCCACCCACCTCCGGTCGAGTTCCTTCAACGCTTCCTGACCGTTACCCGCCTGATAGATGTCTCCCAATTCCATACCCGGAATGATTTCGAGTGTGCGGGCGATAATCGATCGGGTTGTTGCCGAATCATCTACGATAAGAATGTTATACGCCACTTTCGACTCCCTCAAAAAGATCTACGATTGTCGGCAGTTCTGCTAAAACATTCGCACATAATGCCTCAAATTTCGCCGGAGTCAAACCAAGCCGTTTCGCGGAATTCGCACATGCCACCATGTTCATTTCTTCAATTCCCATCCCCACCGCCAAGGTTTTCGCGACAACATTGCTGATATGAACGGCATCCAAAGCAACCGATGTGTTCTCTTTCTGTTCCGGATCGTGGTGCAGGGCGATGCAATCCACAAGGACTTTCGGGAAAGACCACCGCTTGGCTACCACACCTCCGATTTCGGCATGACTGATTCCCAGTACAGCCCGCTCCGCTTCATAAAAGGACAACCCTTTGCTTTCGGCCAGATCAACAATCTGCTGGCGCACTCTTTCGCTCACCCGTCGCGTGATAATAATCTTGCCGACATCATGCAACAGAGCCGCTGTGAAAGCCACGGGAGGAATGTTAACGGTGGTATGCCGACTTAAGAGATCCGCTCCCAAAGCCGCCGTTACCGAATGATGCCACAATTCCTTTTCGCCAAGGCGATAAGCGGTGCAGGAACTTCCCATGTAGGTTTTCACGCGGTCTCCAACCGCTAACTGTAAAACCCGTCCTCCCCCCAGACGAATAACGGCATCATGCACGGTAACAATCTCACTTCGAGGAGCGAAAGCCGCGGAATTAGCCATCCTGAGGGTATTCGCTGTCAAAGCGGGATCATACTCGATAATGCGAACGATGTCCCGTACACTCGAACCGGGATCAGCAAGAGTGTTGGCCAGCTTTGGAAGAGACACCGGCATCGGCTCCAGCATATCAATATCTTTAGATAGGTCTGCGAGAGAAATCATAGTGTCACCTCCTGACCGGCCATGGTAATCCAAATACGTCCCCCTCCGATTTCGATAAACATCGTTCTCGAAACCGTCCCCCCGGTGTTTTCTCCCCTAATCATGATTCCATTCTTCCATAAGAGTTTGCGTAAAACCATATGATTACGTTTTCCGATTGCAAAAAATTCTTTCGGATCCAGAAGCTGAGCGCCACCTGCCACTTTGACAATCAAGCGGGATTTAGACGCTCCCAGTTCATAAGCCGTTTTAAAAAATCGAGGAATGGCTGTATCCGCGAACATCCAAGGATTCTTGGCCGCCTTCTGGGGATT
>CAZADO010000241.1:0-8758 GCA_964483885.1 uncultured Alphaproteobacteria bacterium
TTTTTGTTGTTGTATTTCAGCGCAACCGCCAAATGGATCGGGTTCGTGATGACGACATCCGCCTTCGGCACCGCTTTCATCATCCGCCGCAGAGCCGCTTTCATCTGGATACCGCGAATCTTCGACTTCACCAGCGGATCCCCTTCTGACTGCCTTGATTCATCCTTAATTTCCTGCTTACTCATCTTCAGACTCTTCTCGTGTTCATATTTCGCATAGGCATAATCAAGCGCCGCTATCATCAGTATGGCAATCGTTGCTTTCAGAAAGACCAGACAGATCATCCGGCTGATTTCGGCAATGAGAAGCGGCGGTGTCAACGCCGACAATTCAAGTACTCGAGCAAATTCCGAACGAATCGCCGTGTACACGACGAGCCCAATCACGACAAGCTTCAGCACACCTTTACCCAGTTCCACAAACGGCCGGGGGGAAAAATAGCGCTTGATTCCTTTCAACGGGCTGATACGGGACAAACGCGGCTTCAACGGCTTCGTCGTTATCAGAAAACCGACTTGACCGACGTTTGATAAAATTCCAGCCGCCATAATAAACGCCAGCAGCGGCATCAGCAACAGCAACATGTAGGCGGCGCCTTTCCACATATAGAGTGCAAAGAGATCCGCAGAAACCGGCAGTGTCCCTGAGTGGAGTAGGAGGTAACGGCTCAGATTCCCAAGTCCCGATGCGATACTTCCTCCAAAAAGGAACAGTGCAAGAGTTCCCATCAACAGTACCACACCGGAATTCAATTCCTTGGATGAAGCAACACTGCCTTCTTCCCGCGCCTTTTTCCGCCGGCGCGGTGTTGGTTTTTCTGTCTTGTCGACGTCAGAGTCGGCCATATTACACGGGACCTAATAATTTCAATAGAATGAAAAACTGATGGCGGAACTCACTGAAGTGTTTTGTAAAAAGCCACGCGAAAGCTCCCATTCCGCTGGACATCAACAGCAAGACAATCCCAACCTTGAGCGAAAACCCGACCACAAAAATATTCATCTGAGGTGCCACACGTGCTAAAATTCCCAAACCGACATCGGTTAATATGAGCGCCACCATAATCGGAGCTACAACCATTACGGCTGTGGCAGTAATTCCAGTGATAATCGAAAGTGTCCATGTCAGAAAAGGTTGATGAATCTGCACCATACCAAGAGGAATCGTTTCAAAACTTTGAGCCAGACCGGAAAGAAACAGATGATGTCCGTTCAACAGGAAAAATAGCAACACCACCAAAATGTATTGAACCCGACCAAGCACAGGATTTCGGGAATTCGTCATCGGATCAATCGAAGAGACAATCGCGAATCCAGCCTGATAACCGATAATTGCACCGGCGAATTCTACTGCGTAAAAGACGTAGTTGATAGCGTAGCCGATAACCAGACCGCAAACGGTTTCCTTTAGGATCAGGACAAGAAATCCGAAAAGCGCACCCTCGCCTGCGGGAGATGCGTGCGGTGTAACAGGGAAGAGCAGCAGCGTAATCGCCAGCGCAAGGGATACTTTCAGCATCCGCGGAATTCCCTGCTGTCCGAAAATCGGCATCGCCATCAGCGCCGCGCTGATTCGAACCAGCATAAAGATGAAGCCTTCAATATTTTGTATATCAAAGAGCATAGGTCAATTCGAAGATTCGCTAACTGTTTTGATTATCATAGCGATTGTCACTGTGTCAATGTCGGAATCACCATAAATATCTGACGTACGAAATCCATCAGTTTCTGACTCATCCACGGAAGAAAATACATCAGCGCTAAAAGTGTCACGACGATTTTCGGAACGAATGTTAGCGTCATTTCATTGATTTGTGTGACCGCCATGAAGATGGACAGCGTGACGCCGATGATTAAGCCCGCCAACAGCATAGGAGCGGAAACCATCAAAGCGGTCGTTAGAGTGTGGCTCGTCAAGTAAATAGCCAATTGTTCAGTCATTGTTTCCTCCCTAATGAAAGCTTTCAACCATAGATTGCACGACCAAATACCATCCATCCACCAAAACGAACATCAATATTTTAAACGGCAGACTGATCATAATCGGCGGGAGCATCATCATACCCATCGCAAGCAAGACGGAGGCCACCACCATATCAATGATGAGAAACGGGAGATAGATGATGAATCCGATCTGAAATGCGAGACTCATTTCGCTGACCATAAAAGAGGGAGTGAGAATGGCCATGCTGATATCGTCGGCGTTCTCTGGTTTTGGCTTACCGGAAAGTTTTACGAAGAGAGCGAGATCCTGCTCACGTGTCTGCCGAAGCATAAATTGCCGCAGCGGCTGAACCGCTTTCGTGACAGCTTCCTGCTGCGTAATCTCTTTCGCCAGATAAGGTTTCAACGCTTCCGTATTGATTTGTTCAATAGCGGGCTGCATGATAAAAAAAGTCAAAATAAGACAAAGCCCAATCATTAATTGCGACGGCGGCATCTGCCCCGCGCCCATCGCCTGCCGCAGAAAATGCATTACGATAATGAGCCGCGTGAAACTCGTCATCATCAGCACCAGCGCTGGCGCAATCGACATCAGTGTGAGCAGACCCAGTATCTGCATCGTGCCCACAACCTGTCCGGGTTCAGTCGCCTGCTGGACTCCGATGGTAATCTGCGGAATCGCCTGTGCAAATAGGGCAGTGGGCGCGCCGAGAAAAAGGAGTCCTGTTGCTATTTTTCGTGCAGTAAACATTCGTTTTAGGATGATTGTGCTTTCGCAAGAATTTTTCGAAAGGAAAGGGCGGGAGACTTCTCGAAACCCTTCATCACTTTTTCCTGTTCAGCAGTGTCTCGAATTTCCATCAGAGGGGCAAGAGTCTTGTCACTCGCTCCGACAAGCAGGATGGTTCCTCCGACTTTCAAGATGATAATCTGGCGTCGCGGTCCGAGCGCGCGCGTTCCGATGATTTCAACTCCGGAGTCATCTCCGTGATGTCGCTGGTTCCCCAATCCCAACCGGCGGGCGGCGTAGGCCAAAAGAAGAATAAAACCCAGCACTCCAAGGAGAACCGCAATCATTTTTAATATCGACATCCAGATCATTTATCCGCTCAAGGCTTTCAGACGTTCATCCGGTCGCACCAATTCCGTAATTCGCACGCCGAAATTTTCTTCGATAACGACAACTTCCCCCTCAGCAATTTTCTTTTCGTTGACAAAAATATCGACAGGTTCTCCCGACAGTTTGTCCAGTTCAACGATGGAGCCGGGTCCAAGCTTCAATATCTCGCGGATGAGAAGTGATGTTCGACCGAGCTCAATCAAAATCGGGAGTTCGATGTCCAAAAGCATCGCCATATCCCGTATTTCTTTATCCGAAGGGTCTGAGGGAGCACGCGGGCTTTTTGCTTCGACAACGGTTGTAACCTCTTCGACAGTCGCGTCCTTTTCTGCCACGGCTTCTGCGAGGTTCTGAACGAGTTTATGCGAAGTTAATTTGACTAAGAGTTTCTCACCTTCAAGGTCAATCTTATAGGGTGACCAAACCCAATTGTTCTCGCTGAAATCGGATGGAGAAATATCCAACAGAATGGCTTGTACGGAGCCAAAAGTGAGCTTCACATCGAACTCCGCACCCAGAGTGGTTGCATAGCCTCCCAATATTTGAGCAAAGAGCTCTTTGACGGCGTCGAGGTGTTCTTCCTGCGAGAATTCCGCGCTGCCGTCTCCCATCATCATCACGTCCGCAAGAAAAGCCGCATCTGCCGGATTCAGGAGGAATTTCATCTCGCCCGTCGGCCCTTCTTGCATCGGGACACTAACGAAGACGATTTGGTCGGTAAAAAGCCCTTTAATCGTTCGGAAGTCAAATGTATGCGTTTCCTCCTTTGCCACAGCGCATGGTTTGTTCAGCGCGGTGCCCAGAACCTCCTCGAGACTCTGTCGAAAGATTTCTTCCATCTTAGCAAGTTTGGCGTCGATGGCTTCGTCAAAAAGGAATTCACTCATGAATAACCTCCTCATAGGGCGATATGGGTCGAGCGATTTTTATCGCTTTTCGGTGATTCGAAATGCCCGGTGTTCCCCAGAACTTCATTTTATTGTTCACCAAAACTCTTAATTCCTGGTCCCGGCGATCATTAAGAACTAATACGGAGCCTTTCTGCAGCTCCATAAGATCCTTCAACTGCAAAACGGTGTGCCCGAGCTGCGCGGATAATGACAGCGGTGTAAGCTGTAGCCTCGATTTAATATTCGAGGTTTCGTCTCGTGTTCCTCGTCGCTGCACAAGCGTCATCCAGCTCTGATCCGTTAGTTTACCCACTAAGGGTTCAAGCACGAAATAAGGAAAACAGATGTTAAGAGGAAAGGTCATATCTCGAATGACAATCTCAAAAAAGATAACCGCTGCCGTCTCGGAAGCCGGTGCAATTTGAACGAATTGCGGATTGGATTCGAACGATTCGACATAAAGATTGATATGGACAAGATGATGCCATGAATCGTTTAAAATCACCAGAGCTTTCTCGACGATTTTTTTCAGAATATTCTGTTCAATAACGGTGATTTCACGCACTTGATCTATCCGAGCGCCGCTGCCTCCCAACAACCGATCCACAAGCATCAGAGCGAACTGAGGAGCAAGCTCCAAAATTCCGGAGCCCTTTAAATTCTTCGAGGAAACGACATAGATGCAGGAAGGAACCGAAAGCGCCAGCATATATTCGCTGTACGCAACCTGATCAATGGACAACAGATTCAAATCCACCATCGTCCGAAGATTTGTGGAAAGATACGTTCCGAACGTGCGCGCAAAGTTGTCATGGATGGTTCGTAATGTCCTCAGCTGGTCTTTGGAGATGCGGTCCGGATGCTTGAAATCGTACAAGTGCGTCGAACGCTCTTTCGCCTCTTCGATTGCATCAACGTCCTGACCTTCCGCGACATTGCTAAGGAGGGAATCAATTTCTTCTTGTGTTAATATCTTGCTCACAATTGCTCCTATTGCAGGACATAGCCGGTGAAGAAAACGCGAATGACCTCATTCGGCTTAATCTCTTTTTCAATTCGTGCTCGAACTTCCTCGCGGAGGGTATCGCGATAGGAAATGCTGGCGAGATCCGTAATGCTCTTGGATGAAAGAAGTCCAATCAGCGCGTCTTGTATCAGAGGTTTCCGGGTATCGATCCAACTCCCTTCTTCGCCGCCATGCCCTCCCTTTTCATCCTGTTTCTCAGCCATAATAACTTCAAAACCCATCGTGACCGCCAAAAAGCGCCGACCGCCGGTTCCTGCGGGATTAATGATAATCTCCTCAAGCATGACCATTTCGCCGGCAGGTGTTTCTTCGGGCTCCTCGGCGTTTTTCTTTTGATGAGCCTTTTCCTTCGTGACCTCATGTGCTTGAGCCGATGAGGGACCCTGAAACAGTAGTGTCCGCTGGAGAAAGTAGGAAACGGCAACGAGAACGATGATGACACCGGCAAGGACGACGATCTGCGGCAGTCCTTTTTTTCCAGATGGTTCGGAGACGTCCTCTTCTTCGGATTTCTCTTTGACTTTTTCTTCTACTTTCGCTTCCTCTTCCGCTTCTGGAGGCGTCTCGGTCACTTTTTTCTTCTTAAAAAGACCCATGAAATCATGTTCCTGTCAATTTATGATGACGTTTCTGAATCAACATTCGGTTCGTCCGTTTCGAAATCGAGAAAGTCAGGACGAGTTCCATTGCCGAGCAAATAACGCCGCACCGAAAGAACTCGGTTCGTTATTTCATCGGGAGACTCTTGAACCAGTAGATGTTTGCCGCTTGTTAGAGTAATAAGTGTATCCGGGCAAGCTTCAATCGCTTCTATCAGATCAAAGTTCAGAAAAAATTTTTCACCGCTGAGATGAGTCAGAGGAATCATAAACCGTTGCCTCTTGCGAGGCGCGAAAGGGGGAACGCAGGGGGTGATGAGGCGGGCGATCGGGGGACGCCGTTAGGCGCCCCCCGAATTCGCTAAGATTACCGCTTGAGTTGCGTTACTTCTTGGAGTAACTGATCCGATGTTGTAATCACCCTTGCGTTCGCCTGAAATCCGCGCTGCGCAATAATAATATCCGTAAACTCTCGAGCCAGATCGACTGTTGATAATTCCAGATAACCCGAGTAGATATGGTTGACATTTCCACCGACGGATACTTTGGGATCACCCGAATTCACCGTAGCTCGGTAGAGATTGTCACCGGCCAGTTCCAATCCTGCCGGATTGGCAAAACGGGCAATACCGATTTGTCCCAGCGTGCGAGAGACACCGTTCGAATAACTTCCGATAATCTCTCCAGAGTCGGTAATACTGAAGTCCCCCAAGTCGCCCATCTTGTGACCATCCTGATTCAAGGCAATAGTAGTTGAGGGCGAAGAATACTGCGTGACGCCGTCATTCGTTCCAACCGTACCGCCATTCAGGTTTATCACCACTCCCTGCGCCCCGGGAGGGGTAAATGTCAGAGGGCCGCCCGTAAGGCTTGTGAGCGTCCCGTCGGAATTGAAATTCAAAGTGCCCTGATTCCCTGCCAATCCAGCATTCCCGGCATTAAGAGTCCCGTTGTCAACGAAAATTTCCCAGTTCCAGACATTCGCCGTCGTAACGTCCTGAGTGAATGTCATTTCAACGCGATGCCGTTCACCCTTGCTGTCGTACACATAAATGGAGGCGCTGTGCGTTCCGGTGGTTCCCTCTTGCGTATTGATATAGGTCGGCAGAACCATCGCTGACGGAATGGTACCCGAATCACTGAAATCCATTCGAATCGTCGTCTCACTGACGCCGCGCTGGTTGTCCCGTAAGACGAGTTTCCCGGAAGCGTCAATGGAAGCCGTCGAACCCGTAGCGGAAGAGCTGTTATACCCGGTTGCCGAGTTGATCATATTAATCAAATCTTGAAGGGTCGTGCCGTCGTTGCTTGCTCCATAGGTAAACGCCACTGAAATGTTGCTCCCATCCTGAGTCTTGCCGGTGATGTTGATTGTGTCGCCGTCATCCAAATCAGCCGTTACCTGGTCCAAGCTGTTAATGGTTGCGGTTCCGGTTGCCGCATTGCCGTTGCTCGTGAAGGCAAGAGATGCCGTCCAGGTTTGTTCCTTTGATGCATCCGCGTCGAGGTTGCAGAAATACGTGATTTCAGATGTAGCTTTCGCCGGATCCTTTTCGCCGAACGGAAGAGTTAGAGGCTCCACAGCCGATGAGGAGATGATGTTGCCGTTCGCATCTGCCAGTCGTCCGAGCACATGATACTTCCCGCCTTGCGCCAGAAGATCGCCGTTGGCGTCTAATTGAAAGTTCCCGGCACGTGTGAAGAACTGCTGCATTTCATCTCCGACGGCAAAGAATCCGTCGCCTTGAATAGCAATATCGGTCCGGCTGCCGCTATATTCGAAATTGCCTTGAGAAAAGAGGCGATCAATGGAAGCAATTCGACTTCCGAGGCCAACTTCAATCGGATTCACGCCTCCTCGTTCGCCTGTCGGCTCTTGCGCGGAGCGTAAAACCTGCGATAGCGCTGTCGCAAACGAAACGCGACTCTGTTTAAAACCGATGGTGTTGACATTGGCGATGTTGTCACCAATGACGTCCATTCGACTTTGATGGTTGTGCAGTCCGGAGACCGCACTGAACAATGATGTCATCATGATAAAATTCCTCCTGGGGGCTTCAGTCGTTCCACCCCGCAGGGCTTCCTCAAATGGAGGGCCAGCCCTATGTTTGTGTTAGCAGATTACCGCACTATCAATTTGAGTAAAAACGTTATCGTGCATTCTTGCGCCGTCAATCGCTGTAATCACGACATTCTTCGGAATATTGACCAACAGCGCCATGTTGTCAACAAGAATCAGCGAATCCTTCGCGCCTTTTTGAGCCGCTTGTCCGACTCCTTTTTCCACCCGATCCATTTGATTCGTCGTCAAGTGAACCTGACTTTGCAGCAGACGCGTCTGTGCGTGCGCGGAGAACTCGAGTGGAGGTCGGCGATTTAACTCCTTTTCCAGAACGTTTTTGAAGTTTTCGCCGTCCGTCCGCCCCGATCTGCGCACCACCTGATCGGAGGACGGTCCTTCCACTCGAGGAATCGGTGGCAATTTTGAAATGGTTTCCATACGTAAAGTCTCCTTAAATTATGAAATGATTTGTGGATCTTCTTCTTCAGAAACGGATATTACATCACTCAGATTAATTTCCCGTGTTCCGACCATTAAAATGGCGATACCGTTGCGGTACTGAATTCCCGTCACGCGCCCCTCAAAAAAGAGCGTGGCCGCAACACTTTGTCCTGCCGCGTCTTTCGCTGTCATTTGCACGGTGTACTCTCCGGCGGCAACACGATTGCCGGCGTCATCGTAACCGTTCCATTCGAGGCTATTTTCTCCCTCGGCAAGATTTGCTGCGCTCAAGGTGCGAATGGTTTCACCGTTTTCATCGACAATTTCGATAGTCACGTCCGCCGCTGCTTCATCCAACTGGAATTGAATCGAAGCAGAGCCGCTCTCACCCAATTCAACGGAACTCAGGTCAGCTCGTATCGTTTTTCCAATGAGCATCGTTGCCAGCGAATTATTGATGGATTGCGCCAGAACCAGATTCGCTTCCAAAGTACCGTCCAGCCCGACGTTCATCTTTTGCAGTTCTTCCAGCGAGCTGAATTGCGCGAGCTGAGAAGCGAATTCCGTCCCTTCCAAAGGCGACAACGGATCCTGATTCGTCAACTGAGCAATCAACATTTTCAGGAAGTCAGCCTGATTGGTGGCGTTTGAAGATGATGTAATCATATCCGCGGGC
>CAZADO010000242.1:0-4677 GCA_964483885.1 uncultured Alphaproteobacteria bacterium
AAAAAAACGGCGCTGTCGAAACCGTTGCAAAAAGGAATCGGCAGCGCCGTTAATTGATTGACTCGTTGTTTACGGTGAAACCCGATCTTTGTCAACCAAAATCGGTTTCCATCCTTCTTCGGTTTTGATAAACAATCCGGAAGGTACCTTGGAACCATAGGCGGATGTATCAATGGTTTCCGCTGGAGGAGCCGCTTGAACCGGTTTGCGAGGCCGCGGAGTGCGCACGGCCGGAGCAGGCGGAATCGTCGCTTTCTTCGCAGGTGTTGAAACCGGGAGGGGTTCAGCGCCACGCTCCCGTGAGGCAACCGGTTTTATGCCATAGGCCGCCCGTAATTTATCGAGTTTGGCCGATATCGATTTCCTCGTGACGCCGAATCGTTCGGCAAGTTCGTTCATGGGAACTTTGCCATAATTATCTAAGAGGAATTTCTCTTCGGAAGGAGTCCACTTCTTTGCCATTTTTTTCTCCTGATTGGATTTATTTTAAATATCGTTTTGTAGTAAACTGTCGAATATTCCGGCCGGGTTACGCGCGGAAACTTTATCGTGTATCATACGGAAAGTGCGCTGAACCCGACTCGGCGAGATATTAGCGCAGTAGAATCATCTTTCGCGACAAATTCCCGAATTCTGTTTGTGCGTGGTAGATATATACGCCGCTTCCGACGGCATTACCCAATGTACCGGTGCCGTTCCAACGTACATGATACACACCGGCAGAATAGAAATCATCCGTTAACGTCGCCACGCGCTGCCCCAACAGGTTATAGACTGTCAGCGTTACTTGCGAAGCGCGCGGCAATGAGAATTCAATCGTCGTTTCGGGATTGAAAGGATTCGGATAATTCTGTGCGAGTGTAAACTCGGAAGGCACAACCGGCCGGTTCGTTTCCGCGGAAACCATCACCGGAGGAGCTGTCGTGAATTTAATCACGCTCCCGTCCGTTATAAACGCCGCTCCCAGCGCATAATCACCGTTGTATTCGTAGGTGATCCCGTCTCCCGACCACGGATCTTCCAGTCCAATGGTTGCGATGGCTAAACCGGGCGTATCGATATCATTGTAGAGCATTAGCCAAATGGCATCTCCTGTCGGCGTCGGATGAGTCTCCGGATTCAGAAGTTGAAGCTGGAACGTGTACAAGAATGTTCCCGCGAAGGTGTGGATTTGATACCATTCCACAATAAACCTGTCTTGGGCGGCATCATAATAAGTCGCAACCTGTCCCGTCTCACCATATCGGTACCATAAATCATCCCATATCACAGCGATAAGCCCATTTGGACTCCAAGCAGACGGATCCGGCAAAGGGGAATTACTAAAATCCGCTCGCGTTGTCTTGCCTACACAAACCCACCCATCGGTCGATACAGAAAGGGAATCGAATGCTTCGCCATAAAATGTGTAGGGGAATGGTGTTTCCAAAGGACGCGTCTCGTCATTATCCATGAAATCAATCGTATCGCCCGGCCCTCCGGCTTGCGGCGCAATCTCCATCCAATCATACACCGGACGTTCCGTATAGAGATTGTCCGCCAAATCATATGCCCAGTAGTAGCTCTGTCCATCGGATATCGGATCACCGTCTCCGATTTCACCTACACTTGTCGATGCGGGAATATCCTGCTCATGCACATACGTTCCTTGCTGCGCCGTAATGTGAATCGTCATATCAACCGGATGAGCGCTCGGTGTGTATGGACTGGCCGACATCTGAAAAGCTGATTCACCTAAAGTAATCATTTCTCCGGGTGCGACACTGCCCCCATCAGCCGTCGAGTCAATCAATGTGATAAGAGGATCTGAAACACGCAGTATATATTGCGCCGCAACCAGTGGAGCGCTGCCTGTATTCCGAATCTGCACTCCAACATTCGCTGTCTCGCCTCGCTCCCAGAGACCGCCGCCTATATCCGTCACGGAAAGTTCCGCCAATTCAAGCGCAGGGAGAGAAAGTGGAATGAAAACGTTCGACACCCAAGGCCCATAATGCGCACTGTTCCAAATAACTTGGAATTCCAAAACAACTTCTGTCTGACAGGTATCTGAAATCGAAAATTCGAACGGCGGAGAGCCAACAGTCGAATCAAAGGATGCGACGGTGCCGAATGAAGAGGCAGCCTGATTGATGGTCACTCGCGAATCTTCACACTGTAAAACCGCCGTAACTCCATCGGCGGTTTCCATTCCCATATTCAGTCCTTCTTCGACCCACGCAATCGATTCACCGGGTTCGACGAGACCGTTATCGTTGCCGTTTATCGTATCGCTCAGAAAAACCCGATTGTGGATTAAATATTCCTCTGCAGGCGAAACCGGTATATCCCATTGATACGTCAGAACATTATCTCCGGTCACCGTCAGCCACACCGATTCGGCTGTGGGAGGAACCACGAGCGATAGAACAACACTTTCATGCTGAGGCGTCGCATAATCAAAAACGAAGTTGCCCGGCTCTATCCACGCGCACACCTTCACGCTGTCGATCCCGAGTAGCTGCAGATTTGGCACATTAATGAGCATATCCACAGCTCCCGTCGGAATTCCCGGCGGATGGTTCACGGTGATGCGCTGGGGGATTTTCGTATAGAGCTGAAGCGATGGATCCGAAAGACACAAATACTGCCGCATGGCTGTTTCGGTGACTTCCCGTACATCCGGATCAATGGTAAAGTAGGGTTCAAAAACATCCCAAAACATCAATTTGCCCGCTACAAAAGCCGGCATCAGTTGATGCACTTCGTTCGCTAATATCGCGATATATAGACATGAATCTAAAACATCGTTAAAGCGTGTATGCGTATTCCAGCACGGTCCAAGAAAACCGACGGAACCCTCGGGTTGATTCAACGTCCCTTCCAACATCCAGAGTTGGCCAAAGCAATTCGGATAGTCATCGAATTTCGCTACACCACACCCGATACCGGTAACAATCGGTAATTTCCAGAAGTTATTCAAAGAAGGAATATTTCCAATATAGAAATTGATTCCCGCCCAACCCTGCGACCAACCTGCGCCGCGATAATTGACGTAATTCCGTCCTTCCCGAAGCCAATTGATTAATGATTGAGGATTGTGTGTTCCGAACGCCATGTCCACTTGTGCAAAGCCACTGGCAAGCATCATTTGCCGTACGTATCGTTTCGTTTGTTCCTGACTTGCCGGCCAATCGTCAGAAGTTACAGACGCTTTGGAAAAACGCACGGAATCAAGGGTTTCAGGATTCGTTCCAAAGGGATTACGTTCGTGATAAACGCTGCGCCTCGCAATTTTCAACACTTCTTCCGTGGTGCCTGCTACCCAGCGGCCGAAAAAAAGCTCGGGAAAAACATCCTCACCTACGATAGCCGCATAATAATTTTCATTGGTGTAATTTCCCGGCAAACTGTAATCACTGAACAAGGTGTGAGGATCGTCAGTGTGTAACATTGAAACCGCGAGTTGCTGAGCATTCCCGACAAAAATTAAGTAATCAGGCGTAGGAATTAGAGTATTGTATTGGTTTATAATGTAATTGCGGATTGTTGTAGCGTTTGGATTGGTGCCAATATCACCTTCCTGTACCACTGTAACGACATAACCGGCTTTCTCTTTCCACGTTACAAAATCCTCGATTTCATCCGTAAAAGTGCCCGGAGAAATTATCAGGATATGCGGTTCTTCCGGTGAATCCAAGCCATCAATATTCTGCCAATTGACGACCACGCTCTGATAGACTGGAATCCATGACTTCGACACGCGCCCGCGCGCGTTTAAAAGTGGATTCACACCTATATCCGTTCCGGTTCGAATAATGATTTCGGCCTGCGTGAGCACAGTCGCTTCTTCGGCTCCGTTTTCGTATTGAACAGGAAATATCGTCAGAGGAACAATTCGGGCTTCGCGCAGAACCGCCGGTTCACCAAGACGCGCGACTTCATTCACTCTTAGTTCGTTGTCCATCGTTACAGGCAGAGTAGGCACACTTCTCGAATTCCATGATACGATTTCGAGCTGCGGCGTTCCAGTATTAGCAATCGCAACGAAAAATGTCGTCCGAGGCAATTCGATTTGCTCCGGCTCCACCGGTCCCCATAAGCCCGACACGCCTGTATTTAAGTTAATTTGCGATGGAATCAAAGCTGGATTTATCGTCAAACGCAAATGCACTTCATCCAATCGGGAACTCAAAACCTCAACCTGCGGCATCAAGGATTCACCGTTGGAAGTGCCGTACGGCGTCACATCTGAGGCAAATACGGAGGGCAGACAAAACAACCCACACACGGCAGCGAGTAGTGCACTGATGGAAATTCTACGCATGGGTAACTCCTTTTAAAACAAAATCTGAGACATTCACATCCAAACTGCGCTAAGATAAATTTACCGATTTCCTTAGAAGAAGTCAAGAGAATCTAAGCTGTCTTCACCGAGCTGGATTCAGCGCTTATGCCCATAAACTAACCGATGTGTCAACGTGCGTAATCCGGCCTTGATGTTACGTTGCGCGAAAGGTAAGGGCACCCCCACTCGCGGCGCGGTAAATTGAACCTGGCACGCGGGACGCATGCTGCGGCGAGTCGTTATACTTTATTCGCGCGGAATCCCTCGATGATAGGCAAAGGGAATCAGCGGCAGACGTTTCAGGCAAGCGCGCAGCCATCCTGTGTAACTCGATTTGCCGATGGCTTCTC
>CAZADO010000243.1:0-5443 GCA_964483885.1 uncultured Alphaproteobacteria bacterium
CCAAATCGCCGTCATTGTCATAGTCTCCCCAGACTCCGAGAGGTCCTTTGCCGTTATCAAAACGCGACAGCGATGAGAACGTCAGCGTGGGATAATTGTTTCGATAAAGATAATTCTGTTCATCGGATCCGTTCACGGCGGCGAGGTCTAAATCACCGTCCCCATCCGAATCCCCCCATGATATTCCGAGGGTACTGCCTGCGCCGATGCCATCAACAGCCGTGAAATTCGGAGTACTGGCAAAAGCTGCACAAACACCGAAAACAATTATAGCCACAATAACCGTGCGATAAACAACGCTTGCAAAATATTTCCTTCTCATCCGATTCCACTCCCCTATCATGTACGATTCCCTTTCTTTACCGTCAACTCATAATGGCGGCGCAGCAGTTCTTCTTCAGTCTTCGATAGTTCTTCACTCCGGCGATTCATAGCGACACGCGCGGTTTCAAGCGTACGGCTCAGCGGTACCGGCAACAGCCGCTCGGCCCCTCCCCAATGAAATGACGGAACGAATCGCGGCGGGAATCCTGCTCCATAAACATTGAAGCCAATCCCTACCACTGTTCCCGTGTTCAGCATCGTATTGATGCCGGTCTTGGTGTGGTCTCCGATAAAGCAGCCGACATGCAGCGAATCCGTGTCTTTCAGTTTACCAGCGACTTCAACTTTCACGGACGTATAATTATTTTTCAAATCGGAATTATTCGTCCCGGCACCGATGTTCACCCACCTTCCCACATGGGCATGTCCCAGAAAACCATCATGCTGTTTGTTCGAATAACCCTGAAAAATCGATTGGGTGATTTCCCCGCCTAATTTGCAGACCGAGTCGAATGAAGAACCGCCGTAGAGCTTCGCTCCCGCGTTGACAACACAATCGCGTCCGATGTAAAGCGGCCCTTCCAAATAGCTGTGCGGTAAAACTTCCGTTCCCGCGTCGATAAAAATCGCGCCCTTGTGGTTTCCTAAAACAACGCCCGGATGAAGCTTTACCCCCGCTCCTATATAGACTGGCGCTCCCCCCCTGCGGTTGCAAACCTCCACGCCGTGCCCCGGATCCCGCAACAGGCGCGCCCCGAACAGCTCATCTTCGGAAGCCTGCAGCTCGCTTTGAAGCAGCTCAGGATTAGCAAGCATCAAATCCCAGATATGGCGGACAGCGCGATAGTTCCACCCTTTCGGCAGAGGCGCTACATCACTTTCTTGAACGAGCCGTTCGGCGATGTGGTTTCCGTTCTGGGTCAGAAGTTCTCGAGCTTGGGCGGCGGAGCGCCGTGCAAACAAGAGGTTGCCTTCCTTATCGCAAACCGTGTCCGGAAATTCGGTCGCGTCTGCTTCCGGCTTGAGTTCAAACACACGCCCACTCAGAAAAACGACTGATTCATCCGTGAGCGGTTCCTCCTCGTGCTCGAGCTGTATGCATAAATCTCGCAGATGCGCCCGAGGCCGCAATAGCGGCGGTTTCCCCGAAGCACGTTGAACATGCTCCCGAATACTCGCCGTTCCCGCTAACAAATCCCAAACCGGAACAAGTACGGTCAAAGGAAACAGGTCTATTTCCACGGCGTCATCTTCAAACAGACAGACCGCAGCTCCTTCAAAAAGCTTGGGATGAAACAGATAATCACTATGTTCTGACAAAATACTTCCCCGGTAATTGTCTAACGATACCTTTCAATTCCATTAATAGCAGCGTTCCTAAAACTTCTGCAATCGAAACATGAAGCGCTTCCGAAATCATATCCACGTGCACACCGTCATCACTCGTCAACAGATGACAGATTTGGGCTTCTTCTTTCGGCATGTCCGGTTCAATGAGTTCCGCTTGCACGGATGTGGATTCCGGAGTTTTGCGAGCAACTTTCAGAAGTCTTAAAATCTGAGCGCTGTTCTCGATGAGTGAAGCGCCGTCGCGCAGCAGAGCATGACAACCCACTGATTTTGTATTATGCACCGAGCCGGGAATCGCCATCACTTCGCGTCCCAAATCAGCGGCGATGAGAGCTGTGATGAGCGCGCCGGAACGCTCTCCGGCTTCAATAACAAGTGTTCCTTGCGATAATCCCGCAATGATGCGGTTGCGGCGAGGAAAATTACCGCGCATAGGCCTTGTACCGAACGGGAATTCCGAAACAAATGCTCCTCCGCTTTCCAAGAGCTTCCGACCAAGTTCGGCATTCGTCGGCGGATAAATGCGTTCGACACCACAGCCGAAGACCGCCAGTGTAGATAATCCGGCTTCAAGTGCCGCACTGTGCGCTAATCCATCAATCCCCGAAGCCAAACCGGATACAATCGTCATTCCTGATCCGGCAAGTCCGGTGACGATATCCCTGACAACCTTTTCGCCGTAGGGACTGAAACGCCGCGTACCTACAATGGAAAGCGCATCCGTTTGCAGAAGTTCCGCATTACCCCGCACATAAAGAATCGCCGGTGGATCATATTCAATTTCTCGCAAGCGCGGCGGATAATCATCATCCCAAAGCGTCATCACTTTAACATGATACTTATCGATCATGTCTAATTGCTTCGCTACGACTTTCGGATCGCCGCCCTGACGAATTCGAGCTGCTTTCTGCGGACTGATTCCCTTGACGGCTGCCAATTCCGCGGACGACGCTTGAAAAACTTCTTCCGGTGAGCCGAAATGATTGACAAGGCGAATCAGAGTAATATTTCCAATCTCATCGATATGAGCCAATCGCAGGAGCGCCTCAAGAACCATGAATCTCCTCCGGACGGGTAGGATTGACTGAATTCGGTATCGGCGCTTTTGACAGCATTTCCCAGAGCTTTTTCACAAGCTCATCAAGCCCTTGGTGTGTGGCGGAGGAAATCTGCATCGTCCAAGGCCCCTCCGGAGCCGCTCCTTCGAGAAGATCACATTTACTGAGCACAACAAGCGCCGGGCGTTTGCTCAAATCCGACTCCCACGCCCTTAGTTCGTTCTTTAAAACCTGTAAATCTTTCAGAGGATGAGGTGATGTTACGTCAATCAGGAACAGCAATACACGTGTTCGATCAACATGCCGAAGAAAATCATGTCCCAGTCCTTTACCGCTGCTGGCTCCTTCGATGAGTCCCGGTAAATCGGCCAGCACGAAATTCCCATATTCGCTTGCTCGAACGACGCCAAGATTGGGAATCAGCGTCGTGAAAGGATAGGGAGCAATCTTTGGACGGGCAGTGGTTAACATCGAAAGCAGCGTGGATTTCCCCGCATTCGGCAAACCTACGAGACCGACATCAGCCAGCAGCTTCAGCTCAAGCCGTAGCGTCCGCTGAGTGCCCGGTTTTCCGGGTTCGGCATAACGCGGCGCTTGATTCGTACTGGTGGCAAAAGTCGCGTTTCCGCGTCCGCCACGCCCGCCGCGAGCAATGCATACACTTTCATCCGGTTTCACCAGATCCACAATCAGCAGTTCGCCTTCAAAGACCTGCGTCCCGCACGGCACCCGAATCTCCAAATCTGCGCCGCGCCGTCCGAATTTCTGAGATCCTTCACCGGGACGTCCATTTTCACTCTCATAGTGTTTCTTGTAATGAAAATCAAGCAAGGTCGAAAGATGAGGATCCGCTATCAGGAAAACATGTCCCCCGCGACCGCCATTCCCGCCGTCAGGCCCTCCTTTCGGAATAAACGCCTCCCGTCGAAAAGAAATACATCCCTTTCCGCCATCCCCCGATTTAATGGTAATCACCGCCTGATCAACAAAATTCATAACGTTTTCCACGGGCGCACACGTGGGTGCGCCCAATAATAGAAAGGGCCAGATGCTGGACTCTGCATATCTGGCCCTTCGATTTCATCAAAGTAAAGGAAAGGAATTTCCAGCTACTTCATCAATACCATCTTCTTGGAAGCAGTATAACCATCCGACACGAGGGTGTAGATGTAAATTCCTGATGCCAGTTCCGAACCGTCGAAAGCGATATTGTGCGTCCCCGCCGTCATCGTTACATCGCTAAGCAGATTTGCGACTTCCTGTCCCAGCACGTTATAAACTTTCAGCGTCACCTTCGCGCGCTGACCCATATCGAATTGAATCATCGTCGTCGGGTTGAACGGATTCGGATAGTTCTGATACAGAACAAAACGTTCCGGCAGTAGTTGCGACGTGCTCGACACAGCATCTGCACACTGCGGGAAACCAACCGAATCCCAGTGCATCGGATATTCAGCGATTAGCGGCGATGTGGGAATCTCCGCCGTAGGAATGCGCTGGTAAATCACCGGATTAAGCGTGGCCAATCCTTCTTCCTGCGGAACACCGCCCGCGTCCTTGTCCAGAACATATTCCATATGCAGATACCCGTCCGTGACGAGTCTCGCAACGGTGATATCACGTTCATGAAGACTTTGACCTGAAGGAACGATTTCCATCGGAGGCGTTGTATTGGTTACGTTCGTGCCCTCCGCCCATGAGCAGCCGTTGTTTGTGGATACCGTGACCCAAGCATCCGCCAGCGGAATGCCGCTGGATTCGCTGTAGGCCAACGTATCATACTTTTGATAGGAACAATACAGGTAGTCGGTCGAAGGATCAACCGCTAAACTGGGACGCTGAGTGGTACGCTGCCACGCTCCCGGCTCATAAGCCGGCTGCCAACCGTTTGCAACAAGGCTGGCGAAATGCGTTTCTTCATTCCAGTGCCAGATCATCGAGTTCGTCGAATAAGAATACCAGCCGCTGTCGATAACACCGCCGTTGTCCACGTACCAAAAGAACGCGGGTGTTGTGAACGCGACGTGAATGTAGTCATCCTCATCCATCAGAATCGAGCAGTCTGTGTAAACACGGAACGTATCCCGGTCGCACTCGTACGGATCGCCGCCTCCATAGAAACAAGCCGGATCCCACGGCGTCCACTGAGTGACATTGACCGGATCGCCCCAATTGAGTCCGCCGTCTTCCGAAACCATCATATAAATTTCATTGTTGATCTGGCTTGGATCACTCTGCAGATCATCCATGCAGTGAGGCCACGCAATCGCAACGCGTTCTGTGTGGCGCGAACAGGCGACATCCGGAGCAATGACCATGGCATACTCAATCTCATCAAAGCCACCGCAGGTTAAATTATCCCATTGAATATCCAGCCCGAATCCATCCTGATCAAATTCCGGCACACCTCGAGAATAATAAAGCCGCTGAGGATCTCCCGCAACACCACTGGCGGGATTTTCACAGGAAACCATGTGGAGAACACCGTTGATATCCATGTCAATCTTCGGCCAGATAAGTTCCAAATCGGATCCGCCGTCAAAACACCATGCCGGTTCCACAACCGTAAAAGCCTCGCAGTAAGCGCAATAATCAATCGCTGAAGTAGCGTGCGCATTGTCACCGGTTGTTTGCTCAAGGAACGCCGGGAAACAGAATCCATCCGCTGTGGTTGCCTGACTGATATAACCGGCGCGCACGGACGCATCAAT
>CAZADO010000244.1:0-9818 GCA_964483885.1 uncultured Alphaproteobacteria bacterium
CAGGTACGTGGAATTTTGCAGTAGGAAAGGCCGCTTCCTTGTTTGAACGTCTGAATGAAATGTCACCAAAATTGGGAGATGTGGCGGTTAGAATTTTTCAGGGTCTGGTGACGGGTGCTGACCCAGTGTTCATATTAAGTATTAGGGGTAGAAGACGATATTTTTCTGAAGCTACAAACAAAGATCATGAGCTTGAAAATGATTTGATGCATCCATTGTGCAAAGGATCAATCAACCTCCGACGCTATTACATTTCCGATTTAACAAAATCCATATTGTTCCCGTATAAGCTTGTTCAAGGTAAGGCTTTCCTGCTATCTGCAGATGAGTTAGCCCAGAAGTATCCCCACGCATGGGAATACTTACGAGCGAATCGCTCTGCTCTCGAGTCAAGGGAGCGCGGGAAGTGGAAACACGACAAGTGGTACGCATTTGGCCGATCACAGAATTTAAGCGAAATGGAACAAGCTAAGATATTGACTCCAAGCATTGCCAGCCGAGCATCATTTATATTCGACTCTACCGATCTTTACTATTTTGTGGGAAGCGGTGGTGGTGGCGGTGGTGGATACGGAATTACTCTTAGGAAAGATGAAACGATAGCGTATCAATATATTTTGGGATTGCTCAACTCAAGACTCCTCGACACATTTCTGAAATCATTTAGTAGTCCTTTCAGAGGCGGGTTCTACGCCTATAATCGGCAATACATCGAGAGACTCCCCATCCGCCCTATCGACTTTTCCGATAAACAAGACAAAGCGTGCCATGACAAGATGGTGAAGCTTGTCGAGCGGATGCTGGAATTGAATCGCGAGCTTCAAAACGCAAAGACGCCGGATGAAAAGACGCGGCTCGAACGGCAAATCACCGCCACCGACAAGCAGATTGATACGCTCGTGTATGAACTGTACGCCCTGACCGAGGATGAGATTAAGATTGTGGAAGGTATATAAACCAAACGCGCCATTGCAGGTCTGGAGACCTACAACGGCGAGTCTAATGTCGCCGCGCGTGGGTGCCCCCACCCCGCGCGTTTAGTGCCGTTTTCAAAAAGGTTCGCGTGTTACGCCGCCTATGTCATTCCCGCGAAAGCGGGAATCCAGTCTGTTCGAGGATTTTATAGATTCCCGCTTTCGCGGGAATGACAAAATGGCATCTTGCCATTGGCGGTAGGATGATTCTTGAAACCCCTTCTAACTTCCCCTACTGAAGTAAGGGAAGAACTGAGCGCGCGTCCCCCTACTTCAGTAGGGGGATACAGGGGGTGCTTCCGCTATGAATTGCGATTAATTTGTATCAAATAGCAAATGGTAACACCATGAAAAAAATCCATGAAATCCCGGCGGGGAAAAATCCACCGACGGAAATCTACGTCATCGTCGAGATTCCCAAAGGCAGCCGGAATAAATTCGAATACGACCATGCGACCGGGCTGATGAAGCTCGACCGGCCGCTCTATTCACCCATGCAATACCCCGGCGATTACGGATTCATTCCGAGCACGATGGCCGATGACGGCGACCCGCTCGATACGGTGGTGCTCATGCACGAAGCGAGCTATCCCGGCATTATGATTCCCGCGCGGCCGCTCGGCGTGCTCGTCATGTCCGATGAAAAAGGTCTGGACGAAAAAATTCTCGCGGTTCCTGTGTCCGACCCGACCTACGAAACGTACCACGCGCTTTCGGATGTCCCGCCGCATTTCCTGCGTTCGATGGACCATTTCTTTCGCATCTATAAAGAGCTCGAAGGCAAGGGCGTCACGTCCATGGGTTGGAAAGACCGCTGGGAAGCCGAGCAAATTATCATGCGCTGCATTGAAGCGGCGAAGAAAAAGTAACCCTGCCATGTCTCAACTCTTTAGACCTCGCCATGCTCATCGCTTGAATGCGCTGCCGCCGTATCCGTTTGCGGAACTCGAACGCAAAATCTCCGAGAAGCAGGCGCGCGGTGACGATGTGATTAATCTCGGCATCGGCGACCCGGATTTGCCGCCGCCGGATTTTTTTACCGAAGCACTCCAGCGTCACGCCGCCGATACTGACGCGCATTTATATCCGACGTCGCAGGGAAATCCCGAAGTGCGCAGAGCCATCGCGCGCTTTTTTCAAGGGCGCTTCGGTGTCGAGCTGAATCCCGACACTCAAATTTGCGTGGTCATCGGCGCGAAAGAAGGTTTGGCGAATTTCGGCCGCGCGTATGTGAATCCCGGCGAAGAAGTCGGCGTGCCGTCACCGGCGTATCCGGTGTATGGAGCAGGTGTAACGACGCTTTGTGATGCGTACGCGCGGACGGTTTTATTGCGCGACGAAGACGGTTTCCTGCCCGACTTAAAGGAAGTCGAAGGCGTGCGAATGTTTTTTTTGAACTATCCCAACAATCCAACCGGAGCGATTGCGCCGGAATCGTTTTGGAAACAGCTCGGCGATTTTTGCGACACGCACCCGGAAACGATTGTTGTGCACGATAACGCCTACAGCGAGATGACATTCGATGGCTATGTTGCGCCGTCAATTTTACAATTCACACCGAACGCACTTGAGATGCATTCCATTTCGAAAGTGTTTAACGCGACCGGTTTTCGCATCGGCTTCGCGGTGGGACGCGAGGATTACATCGCCGCGCTGGTTAAAGCCAAATCGCAGGTGGATTCCGGAGCGCCGCTGATGATTCAGCGAGCGATGGCGGACGGTCTCGCGCGCTACCAAGGAGTCACGCCGCCGCCTGAAGTGGAAGCCACTCGCGAAGCTTATGGCGAACGGCGCGCGTTGGCTGAACAAGCTCTCGAAAAAATGAATCTGAATGTCACACGCTCACCGGCAACGTTCTACGTATGGGTACATATCGGAGCGGACGAGATGCCTTTCGCCAACGCCGCATTAAATAAAAACGTCGTCGTTACACCCGGTCGCGCCTTCGGTCTCGCCGGAACAGGCTTCATCCGTTTGGCTTTAACGCAGCCACTCGAACGCATACAAGAAGCGATGGAGCGATTGGGTACGATATAATTGGAGGACTTCATTATGATCGTCGTAGAAAAAAAAGAAGATGTTGCACCAATTTGCCCACACTGCAAGAAAGAACTCGAGAAAGTTTATTTTCAGGAGTTCAAAGGCGATCTGGGGAAACGCTGCGTGTATTTCTGCCCAGTATGCAGAGCGTGTTTGGGTGTTTCCCATCGCAAGGGTCTCACGATGGGTCTGTGACGAATAAATTAATGTCCGTTTTATCACCGACAATATCCCTAAAACAAAAAGCACTGGAACTCCTGCGGCGTTCGTTGGATAATCCGCAGGCGGCGTTTCGCGATGGGCAATGGGAAGCGATTGACGGTTTGGTGCGCGACAAAGCGCGGTTGCTCGTCGTTCAGCGTACTGGCTGGGGCAAAAGCGTCGTTTATTTTCTGGCGACACGGCTTTTGCGCGATAAAGGTTCCGGCCCGACATTGCTCATCTCGCCATTACTCGCGTTGATGCGCAACCAGATTCTCGCCGCGGAACGAATCGGCGTGCGCGCGGAAAGTATCGATTCGAGCAACACCGACGATTGGGAACGAGTTCAGACAGAGCTTCATAACGATAAAATCGACTTGCTGCTCGTGTCGCCGGAAAGACTCGCTAATGAAGCGTTCCGCGAAGATGTGCTGATGCCGGTGGCGGAGCGTGTCGGACTTTTTGTCGTGGATGAAGCGCATTGCATTTCCGACTGGGGACATGATTTTCGCCCGGATTATCGCCGCATCGTCCGCATCTTGCAAGCGCTGCCGCGAAATATTCCGGTGTTGACCACGACCGCCACCGCGAATGATCGCGTGGTGGAAGATGTGGTGCATCAAATCGGCGAACTGCGAGTGGTACGCGGCCCGCTGGCGCGAGCAAGTCTGCGGCTGCAAAATATTTCGTTGCCGAGTCAAGCTGAACGGTTGGCATGGCTGGCTGAGCAGGTTCCGCATTTGATCGGAAGCGGAATTATTTATACTTTGACCGTGCGGGATGCGAAGCGTGTTGCCGAGTGGCTTCAGAAATGCGGTATTGACGCACATGCTTACTTTGGAGATTTGGAAACGTCGTCTCGCAAAGCTCTCGAAACGAAGCTGCTGAAAAACAAAATCAAGGCGCTCGTCGCAACACCGGCGTTGGGAATGGGATTCGACAAACCTGATTTAGGATTCGTCATTCATTTTCAACGCCCGCGCTCTGTGATTCACTACTATCAGCAGGTAGGCCGCGCCGGTCGCGCACTCGAAACCGCTCACGCGGTTCTTTTAGGCGGGCGCGAAGATGATGACATCGCCGATTACTTTTTGCGGACGTCTTTCCCGCCGGAAGCACACGTGAAAGACGTGCTAAAGGCGCTCAAACATGCAGACAAAGGCCTTTCCATGACGAGCCTTCAGCAGAAACTCAATCTCTCTTATACCCAAATCGAAAAAGTTCTGAAAGCGCTCGCCGTCGAACATCCGTCACCTGTTGCCAAGTTTGAATCGAAATGGTACCTCGCGCCGGTTCGCTACGCGCCGGATAAACAAAAAATCGAGCGGTTGATTCAGGTGCGGCGACAGGAACAGGAGCGCATGCGAGAATTTTTGCATTCGTCGGAATGCCTGATGGCTTTTCTTCAAAAGGAGCTCGACGATCCCAATCCTGAACCATGCGGTCGTTGTGCGGTGTGTTCTGGAGCGCCATTGCCGGAGAATTTTTTATCTTCCACGGTAAATGATGCGATTAAATTCCTGCAGCGTTGTTACCAAAAATTCGAGCCGCGCAAAATTTGGATTGGAGATTCGCTAAGCGCGCACCAATGGAAAGGACGTATTCCAGAGGAATTGCGCGCGCAGGAAGGATGGGCGCTTTGCATGTGGGGAGATGCGGGGTGGGGAACACTCGTCCGCCGCGGAAAACAGGATGGCCGTTTTGATGATGAACTCGTAACGGCTGCTGCGGATATGGTACAGCAGCACTGGAAACCGAATCCGCCGCCCACATGGGTGACTTGTGTTCCGTCATTGCGTCACACGAATCTTGTTCCCGATTTCGCACAGCGGCTAGCGGAAGTGCTACATCTGCCGTTTATCACATGCCTTCAACAAAAACGCCGCATCCCCCCGCAAAAAGAAATGGCGAACAGCTACAAGCAAGCGCAGAATTTAGCGGGGATTTTTAAAGCGGATTTAAAACAAATCCGACTGGAGCCGGTTCTGCTCATCGATGATATGGTGGATTCGCGCTGGACGTTCACGGTTGCTTCCGCGCTTCTCCTCGAATCAGGCAGTGGCCCGGTGTACCCGCTCGCGCTGGCGATGACAACCGCTGGATAAAATATTCTTATGAGCACTCACATCCTAAACACAGACACGCAGGCGATACTATTGCTTTGCGGTCAATTCGGAAATGAAACGGCGACCGTTCGACCGCTGACACTTTCCGAATTCAATAAATTCGAACAATGGCTCGCGGATGAAAATCTGTGCTTGTCCGATTTAATCGAGACAGATTCGGCGCAAATTATCGAAAGACTCCGTAACAGCGGTTTCGATACAGAACGATTCGAAAACCTGCTTGCCCGAGGAAGCGCGTTGGCGATTGCCGTCGAACAGTGGACACAGACCGGCTTATGGATACTTGGCCGCAACGACGACGCTTATCCTTTGCGTTTGAAAGAACGACTGCAACAAAAAGCGCCGGTTGTTCTTTACGGTGCAGGAAATCAATCGCTTCTGTCACGCGGAGGACTCGCTGTTGTCGGTTCGAGAGACGCTGATGAGGAAGCACTGTCTTTCGCGCAGAATGTTGGAGAAATTTGCGCGCAGCAGGATATTCAGATTATTTCCGGCGGGGCGCGCGGCGTGGATCAGGCTGCGATGCTCGGCGCACTCGAACAGAACGGATCCTCTATCGGAATATTGAGCGGGAATCTTGCGCAGGAAATCGTTTCGGAGAAGAGTCGACTATGGATTGCGGACGACAAACTTGTGCTGATGTCTCCCTCGTCTCCCCGCGCTGTCTTTAATGTCTGGAGTGCGATGGAGCGGAACAAGCTGATTTATATGATGGCGGATTTCGCGCTCGTCGTCAGCGCGGAATTGGACAAGGGAGGCACATGGCAGGGCGCGCTGGAAAATGTCAAGAACGGTTGGGTGCCGCTGTTCGTCCGCGACGATGAAAACGCCCCGAAAGGAAACCGAGGACTCATCAAGCGCGGCGGCATCGCGATTGAACCGAATGCGTTCCATCCGGACATGCCGCTTCAAAACACACTAAAGAATCTCGCCAAAGCATGGGATTCAGCTCGAACATCGAAAACCGAAGAAAACAAGCAGCAGTCCATTTTATGGGACAAAACAGCACCAAAGAAAAAAAATGGCTAACAAGAAAATCGGTTATTGGTCTGTAGTTTCCATCGGTATAGGAGGTATGGTTGGGGGAGGGATTTTTGCTGTTCTCGGTCTTGCCGTGGATCTTGCACAAGGAGGAACACCGGCGGCTTTCGCACTGGCAGGTGTGGTCGCGCTCATTACATCCTATTCCTACGCCCGGTTATCGGTCACTTTTCCCAGCCAAGGAGGAACAGTTGAATTTCTGAATCAAGCTTTCGGATCCGGCATTTTTGCGGGAGGACTGAATGTTCTACTTTTACTAAGCTATGTCATTATGCTCTCATTATATGCCCGCGCATTTGGAAGCTATGGCGCCAGTTTTTTCCCGGAAGCCATTCAACCGATATGGACTCATATTTTCATTTGTATTATCGTTCTACTCCTGACTTTTCTCAACAGCATCGGCACAAGTATTGTCGGTGAAACAGAAGAATTTATTGTCGGTTTCAAAATACTCATTCTTCTGTTTTTCATAGGTGCCGGACTATGGAGCGTCAATTTTCAGGCCCTGAAACCGATGACATGGTCGGCTCCTATACAACTTATTGCCGGTGGAATGATAATTTTTCTAGCGTATGAAGGTTTTGAACTTATTGCCAATACAGCCGCCGATGTCAAACAACCGCATCGAACTCTTCCACGCGCCTATTTATCCGCCGTCGGCTTTGTCATCGCGCTCTACATTCTCATCGCTGTTATTGTCGTGGGAAATCTGCCCTTGAAGCAAATTGCGGCCGCTCAGGATTATGCTTTGGCGGTTGCGGCAAGACCTTTTCTCGGACAACCCGGTTTCATTCTGATTGCGATTGCAGCTCTCTTGTCCACTGCCTCTGCAATTAATGCCACACTCTATGGAGCATCCCGAATCAGCTATATTATTGCCAAAGAAGGTGAACTGCCGGAGGTGCTTGAAAGAAAAGTCTGGAACCGTCCGCTCGAAGGTCTATTCTCCGTCTGTATTCTCACGCTCCTAGTTGCGAATCTCTTCGATGTTTCCCGTATTTCGCTGATGGGAAGCGCTGGTTTCTTGATAATTTTTACCACTGTCAATGCTTCCGCCTTGCGCCTTTATAAAAAAACGGGCGGTGTACGTTGGATTTCCGGACTTGGTGTTGCTGTCTGCCTTGGAGCCTTAGGCGCACTGGTCGGATATACCCTCTTGAAATCACCCAGCAACATCTGGATATTGGTTTTTCTGATAGGTTTGGCTTTTCTACTCGAAGCACTCTATCGCTGGCGTACAGGTCGAACGATTCGTTCAAACAAATAAGAAGACACTTAGACGTGATTCCAAAGGAAATTCTCGTGACAAAAAAAACAATCAAACGCTGCCCATGGCCAAGTGATGACGTGCTGATGATTGAGTATCACGACACCGAATGGGGTGTGCCCGTGCATGATGACCGGAAGCTGTTCGAATTTATCGTGCTCGATGGCATGCAGGCGGGTTTAAGCTGGTCAACGATTTTACGCAAGCGCGAAAATTTTCGAAAAGCATTCCATAACTTCGATCCCAATAAAATCTCGAAATTCGCCGAAAAGGATTTCAATCGCTTGATGAATGATGCGGGAATTATTCGCAATCGCTTGAAGATTCGAGCGACAATCGAAAATGCCAAACAGTTCTTAAAGGTGCAAAAGGAATTCGGCAGTTTCGACGCTTACATCTGGCAATTCACCGGCGGCAAAACGATTCGCAATAAACATCGAACTCTGAAAGACCTTCCTGCGACATCGCCTGAATCCGACGCGATGAGCAAAGATTTAGAAGCGCGCGGCTTCAAATTCGTCGGCTCGACCATTTGCTATGCCTTCATGCAGGCGGCGGGGATGGTAAATGATCATCTCGTCACTTGCTTTCGCTATCGAGAAGTTTGAAATACAAGCGAATTATAATACATTCGGAGTCAAAGTATGGATAGCAAAATCACGAAAGAGGACATTCTTCAAACCATTCACACGGTCGAGCATCCGGAAATTAACGCTACCTTATTCGATTTGGGAATAATTCGAGATGTCGAAATTTCGCCGGATAATCTAAAGGTTTCTTTGATACTGGTTCTCCCCATGTTCGGAATTCCGGAAGCAATCCGACTCTATCTTGTGGATTCTCTCGCTCAGGCCGTTCAAGGTCTCGGGGCACAACTGAGTTATAAAATCGCCGAGATGAATCCTGAGGAAAAACAAGCGTTCATGGAAAAAGCTCAACGGCTGTGGAAAGGATGAATATCATGGAAAACAAAGTTAAAATCGGAATTATCATCTGCGACCGTTACCACACATGCGCCGGAGGGAAATGTTTCAGAGCGCTTCGCAACCGAGAAGGAGCTTTCAGCATTTACGAGGACAGTGACGTAGAATTGGTCGGATATACAACGTGTGATGGCTGTCCCGGCGGCAACATCGAGTATGCTCCCGAGGAAATGAAAAACAACGGCGCGGAGGTCATTCACCTTGCGACGGGTTTGGTGGTCGGGTATCCTCCCTGTCCCTATATCACCTTCTTTCGCGATTTCATTCAGGCGAGATATGGGATTAAAGTCGTTATCGGGACTCATCCAATTCCTCAAAAATACTACGATGTCCACAAGAAACTGAAGACTTGGGAACCTCCGGAATGGGAAGAAATCATTCAGCCGACATTAGCGGATGAAGAAACTCGTTTGGCCTATAATTGAAGAGGAAATCTAAGATGAAGGAGCACCCGCGAGTTTCAAACAGAGTCGCACAAATACAAAAATCCGCCATCCATGAGATGACACGGTTATCCAAAGACGTCGAGGATGTGGCGTTTTTATCTTGGGCAAAACCGACGGCGGACACACCGGAACATATTAAAGAAGGCGCGATTACCGCAATAAAAAACGGCTTTGTCGGCGGTTATTCCGAAAACGCCGGTTTGCCGGAATTGCGTCAGGAAATCGTTGAAAAGCTTAAACGCGACAACCGAATAGATGCCAATCCTTCTCAGATAATCGTTACCGTAGGAGCCATTGAAGGATTGGCTGCGGCTGTCATGGCTTTGATTGATCCCGGCGATGAAGTGATTCTGCCGTCTCCGACCTATTCGACGCATATTCGCCAAGTCGTTATTGCGTCAGGAAAGCCTGTGCTTGTTCCCTCCATCGAAGAGGACGGATTTGCTTTAGATATCGAGGGAATCAAAAAGGCTATCTCTCCAAAAACGAAAGCGATTATGTATTGTTCTCCGAATAATCCGACTGGCACCGTCTTGTCCGAAAAACAACTCCGGCAGTTAGCCGAAGTGGCACTGGAGAACAACTTGACGGTTGTCACCGATGAAGCTTATGAATACTTTGTTTTTGATGGTCACAAACATTTCAGCATCGCGTCCATTCCTGAAATGCAAAAGCATGTCGTGAGTTGCTATACCTTTACGAAAACCTACGCTATGACCGGCTGGCGAATCGGTTATCTG
>CAZADO010000245.1:0-5202 GCA_964483885.1 uncultured Alphaproteobacteria bacterium
TGCTTCTCCTCCAGATTTTTTATGGGAATTTGCTGCGCCGTTAGAAATTCCTCTGCTATGACGCGCGCGCTGTCCAAATTGAGAAAGGCTCCGGACGCATCTTCTTCCAAGTAGCGTGAATATTTTGCCAGTCGGCCATTGGGCGTGAAATGGAGCTCGTATTCAAGCTTCTGCAACGGCTGGAAGAAGCGAACATACCAGAACCAGACAGCGACCGAATCCGCCATCAGACGATTAGCGCGTTCCAGACCTACCTCGCGTTCGAGATAATTCGACGCCATCCGGTCCACAGAAAAGACGATACTGCGTTGATAATTGCTAAGAGTATCTTCGCCTTGTTCGCGCAGGAATTCCGAAGCTTTTTCAATCGCATCTCCTTTGGGCAAATCGAATTTTACGGAAGCTTCGGGGAAAGCGTCGTAGAAATAATTTGCAAAAATAAAGACTCCTGCCGCGACGCATATCACGGTCGTCAGCAGGAGTCCTCGCCAAGGATGTCGCACATCGGACATAAAACTATCCTTTCAAAAAACCGCTCATTTTTGAGCCAGCGCGAGCCAACCTCCCCCTGTCGTGTTGAAGTTTCGTACGTCCACCGCCATACAGAAAGCTGCGAGCAAATAGACGACGAGATAATAGGGAATCAACGGCAGGGCATAGAGCTTTGATTTATCCAGAAGCCGCATAGGAATCCCTTGAAGCAGCCGCCAAGCGAATAATCCCCAAGGACCGTAAGTGCGTTTCATGTAGAGCACACGGAAGCCTGCTTTTTCGAGTTTCCGCCGCAACTCCCCTTCTTCATAGCCGTCCCGCACATGTTCCCCGACAAAACTGTGCACTTCACCTACTTTTTCGTCGGAAGGTTCGGGAGCTGACGGTGTTGACATTAGAAAATAGCCGTTCTCTTTAAGTGATGCGAAGATATTCGAAAAAACTTTGTTGTCATCGAGAATATGCTCCATCACATCCACACAAAGCGTCAGATGAAACGAATCCGGCCTTTTGAATTCCGTCAAATCTCCATATTCGAAAGAACAATTCCTGTCCCCGACTCTCTCAGCAAACCAGTTGGAATCTTCGATTTGTTCCGGCTTGACATCAATGGCATAAACTTTTGCATTCGGGAAATTGCGCGCCATGAAATGAGTGTATTGACCAAAACCCGAACCGGCATCAAAAATTTCCCAATCCGAACGTTCCTCCGAAAGCTCGTGCAGCGCCCGCTTGATATACCATTCCCGCAGAAAGAAAGCTCCGAGCGCTGTAAAAAAAAGCTCGCGCAGAAGCGCACAACGCGACACCAGTTTTCCTAAAGGCTCTTTGATGGAATCATAGTTGATTTCATGTCCACTCATGTATTACCTCGATTTCTCTGCTGATTTCTCAATGATACGTACCATTCCCTCCCAAGAATACTTACCGCGTTCGCGAAGAATGCCTTCCCGCATCGCCGCCCTCCCGCCGCGAGCGAAGAACGTTTCCACAGCTTCGGCGATAGCCGATGGATTTTCCGGCGGAACGACGAATCCGGTCACACCCTCTTCAACCACTTCCCCCAGTCCGCCGACATTAGTTGTGATTACCGGACATTCTAAATGATACGCTGTCTGAATAATCGCACTTTGTGTTGCGGTTTTATAGGGGAGCACCGCCACGTCCGCTGCAGCGAAATAACGTCCGACATCTTCATTAGGTATGTACTCATCATGGATTGTAATATAGTCGCCGATGTCTAAATCTCGAATGAGATTGTCGTATTCACTGCGGTCTTTATAGAATTCTCCCACGACGAGCAGATGCACATCCTGCTGTAGTCTCCTCACGATTTCCTTCATCGCCAGAAGAAGAAACTGCAGCCCCTTGTATTCACGAATTATGCCAAAGAATAAAAGTACTTTTGATGCTTTTATGTTTAGAGCTTTGCGAGCTTCCTGCATTGTGCCTGAAAAAAGTTCAAAACATTCGAAGAGAGGAAGTGGCGATACCTCTATCTGCTCAGGTTTGACCTTCGGAAGCCATTGTAAAAGGTCTTGCTTTACTGCTTGAGCATGGGTGACATAAGCATCCGCCGTTCGAAGAGCCAATCGCGTCAAGAAACGGCTGCAGGGAAGATTCTCATGGGGAATAACATTGTGTAGGAGATAGATAATCCGCGCTTTTGTTCCCCAGCGTACGAGACGGCTCACTGCCCAGAAACCCGGGGCAAAAAATGGCGTGAACCAGTTGAAAAGCACGACGTCCGGCTTTTCGGCTTTGATTTTGCGATAGCTTTTCCACCACGAAAAAAGATTCAGAGGAGCGAAGGTTGGGTAGGTTGTCACTGGCAGCCGTTCCTGCGATGGATCTATCTGGGTTTTACCCGGAAAAATCAAACGCGGGAATTGCTTTTTAAACGAGACCATCAGCGCATCATGACCGGCATTCGTGAGCTTCTGGCAGAGCACCTGACCATGCTGCGCGATGCCACCCCGAAAGGGATAGGCGGGACCAACAAGAACAATCTTCAAAATGTTTGTATGGGATTTTCTATTACGACGTGACTATTGAATAACTATTTTCGCGCCGGAGGCGAATAAAGGGCATCGAGGAAATTAGCAACATAGATTCCAACAGCGACATATCCGACAACATTGCGTGTGCGCCAAGTATTTCGATAATCACTGTAAGCATTGATGGCTGCATTGCCTTGCGCTCCCATATAATCATCATGCCGCCGGTTCACTTCTGATTGCAGCACCGCCAGAGCCACCAGCGATAACAGTTGCGTCGGCATGAATGCGGTGCCGCGGACTTTCTGACCTTTGTAGAATTGCCCCCAACCGGGTAAAACCGCTGAACGCCAAGAAGCGCCTAATTTCAATTCGGCTGACGGTCGAAACTCGACATCCGGGCGCTGCATTTCAGCCAACACCTCCAGATGAGCTTCATTCGCGACATTTTTAATCTTCGGTGAAATATCCTGTTTAAGCGGCCATTTAAAATCGAGACGATAAAGATTTTTGAATTCCTCTAACGCAAATTCATTCTCACCTATAGCTACCCAAGCCGACCCAAGCAATTCATAGAACTTGCACGCCTGAACGACGGTGAGCTCAGGTAGATAATGAAGCGCCGTTATCGCTTCATTTCGCGCTTCCATGTAGCCGCCGGTATCGTAAGCTTGCTGCGCCAAAGCGAACAAACTATCGGCGTTGACACTCGCTTGGGCATGAACCGCGGCAAACAGAAGAAGTCCCAGCGATGTAATCAAAATATTTCGCGAAAGTTTTCTGCGCATTATTCTGTTTTAGCCTGCTTGATAGCTTCGGTCAGAACCGGCACGATTTTCAGAGCATCCCCGACGATTCCGTAGGTGGCGATTTTGAAAATCGGAGCATCCGGATCTTTGTTGATAGCCACGATAACTTTGGAACTGCTCATTCCCGCTAAATGCTGCACAGCTCCGGAAATTCCCGCCGCGATATAGAGCGTGGGCGAAACCGTCTTTCCGGTCTGTCCAACCTGATCCGAGTGAGGCCGCCAGTCCGCATCGACGACGGCTCTGGATGCTCCCACCGTCGCGCCGATGACTTTCGCCAGTTCTTCGATTAACGCGAAATTCTCCGGCGCTTTCATCCCACGCCCGCCTGAAACGATGAAATCCGCTTCGGTTAAGTCAACGGTTCCGCCCGATTCCTGTTTGACTTCGATGATTTTCGCGCGGATTTTGCTTTCATCCAGCGTAACATCTCGCTTCTCGACTGAGACCGTTGCGCCATTGACAGGTTTCGGCTGGAAAATTTTCGGTCTTAGCGACAGCACGGCTCCGTCACTTTGCACCGCCGCTCGCAGGAGAACTTTCCCCGCATAAATCGGCCGTACGATGTGGATGCGTCCGTTTTCAACGGTGAGTTCCGTGCAATCCGCCAAGAGCGGTTTGTCTATTTTCGCCGCCACGCGCGGGGCAAGGTCTTTGCCCATCGCTGAAGCGGAGAAGATAACTGCTGCCGGTGATTCGGAATTGATGATTTCCGCGAGCGCCTGCGCATAGCCCTCGGTGGAGTATTTTTCGAGTGCGGGATGCGTGACTTCCATCAACCTATCCGGTCCGTATGGCGCTAATTCTTCGGCGGCATTGGCAATCGATGGTCCAATCAGCACACCCACGACTTTCGCATCCAAATCTCCGGCAATTCCTCTGGCCGCGGACAAGGCTTCCTTGGCGACCGGTCTTATCTTTCCCTGTTTCGTTTCGCAGAATACAATGATATTTGACATGTGTGAATTCCTCTTTCGACTACAGTACCTTTGCCTCTTCCTTGAGAAGCCGCACCAACTCCGGAACCGCTTCCTCACCTTCTCCGACAATTTTCCCAGCGCTTCGAGTGGCGGGTGCTTCGACTCGGAGAACTTCAATCTGTGTCTCGGCGGCCAATGCGTCTTTTTCCTCGATGGGTTTTTTCTTCGCGGCCATGATGCCTTTCAGAGACGGATAGCGCGGCTCATTCAATCCTTTTTGCGCACTAATCAAACAAGGCAGTTTCGTTTCGACAATCTCATGTCCACCTTCGATTTCTCGCGTTGCTTGCACCTTGCCATCGGTTAGCCCAAGCTTCACCACCACGGAAACATTCGGAATATCCAACAGTTCCGCTACCATAACTCCGACCGAAGAGCTGTCATCATCAATCGCTTGTTTGCCGCAAAGAATCAAATCATAATCCATATCTTTGATTGCCGCGGCAAGGATTTTCGCTGTAGTCAAAGAATCGAAACCGGGCTGGCCTTTGATATGCACGCCTTTTTCCACACCCAGCGCGAGCGCAGTGCGCAATGTTTTTATCGCCGATTCATCGCCATAACACAGCGCCGTGATTTCAGCGTCGCCGGTTTTTTCACGAATCTGCAACGCTTCTTCTACCGCGTACTCATCATAAGGATTCAGAATCAGATTAATATCTGAAAGCGCCACCGCCTTCCCGTCTGAAGTTGGACGAATCGACGCTTCACTGTCCGCAACTGTTTTTAAGAGTAAAAGAATTTTCAAAGTGACCTCCAAGAAAATAGAAAAAATTATGAATTCAACATTCGGAAATTGTTCTATTCCGGCCAGGTACGCGCGTTAATTCCATCGTTGTGCAAATGGGCAGCAGCGCTGAACCCGGCTCGGCGAGTTAGGCGTACGCGAGAAACATCAGCGCAACGCTAAAATAAAAAGAACTC
>CAZADO010000246.1:0-6497 GCA_964483885.1 uncultured Alphaproteobacteria bacterium
GTTCGAGCGGCAGCGATGGACAGAATTTCATCCATCGTTCCATATCGAATTGCCTTGGTGGGACATGTTGTCGCACACGCCGGAATCAAACCATTCGCTACACGATCATAGCAACCGGTGCATTTGCGTGATTTCCCCAAATTCTCATCGACATGAGGAACACTAAAGGGACAATATTCTTGACAAGCTCCGCAACCGATGCAGAGGTCTTGATTGACATACACCGTCCCGAACTTCGGATGGCGCGTCATCGCCTTCACGGGTTCCACCGGGCATGCCTTGATGCACGCCGCATCCGTGCAATGGAAACAGTGGTTGCGCCGGAACAGCCATTCTACCTCGTTGTCTTTCATGATTTCGTAGAATCTGAGGAGGCACCAGGTAATTGACGACAGATCCGACGGATTCTGGTAACCGCCTGCTTTGGCAAAGAAATGCGTCTTCTCGCCGGGGAGATAATTCCACTGCTTGCAGGCCACCTGACAACTGCGACAGGCGATGCAAAGACTTCCGTCATAAAGGAAAGCATTATCAGCCATCTTACACCTCCTTCTCAACGTCGCACAGGAACGCCTTGTACTCGGGGATCATGGTATTGGCGTCACCGACATGCGGGGTTAGAATATTGGCACTGTCTCCCACGGCAATTCCGGAATATCCCCAATGCCAAGGTATGCCTATCTGGTGCTGAATGCGCCCGTTCATCTTGAAGGGTTTGAAGCGGTGTGTCACAACCGCGTAGGCCGAAATCTCTCCGCGCGCAGATTTCACACGCACCCGGTCACCGTTCTCGATACCCTTCTGTTCAGCGAGTTCATGAGACAGCTCGATGAACATATCAGGCATGAGTTCCGAAAGCCATGTCAGATTTCGTGTCATCTGACCGGCTTGCCAGTGTTCAACCACACGATAGGTCGTTCCGATAAGGGGATACTTACTCACATCTCCAAACGCATCCATTTCCCCAGCCCATTTCTTGATGACCGGATTGTTCTGCTGAGAATACAACGCGTTTTGCACAGGACTCTCGACCGGTTCATAGTGGGTTGGGAAAGGTCCATCGACCAATGGATCTCCGAAGAGACGCGCATGTCCCGAAGGCAGCATAATAAACGCGAACTTCGTTCCGGGTGCCCAGCCGCCGTCAGGCACATCGCCGATCCATTTGCTCTGAGCTTCATCCCAACGAATGACCTGTTTCTCAGCATTCCACGGCTTGCCTGCTAAATCGACCGATGCGCGGTTATAGATGATACGGCGATTGACCGGCCAGCACCAGGACCACTGCGGATACAGCCCGATATTGTTCGGCGCGTCGTCTTTTACACGCCGGGCTGCCATGTTGCCTTTTTCAGTATAGCTGCCGCAATAGAGCCAGTTTCCGCTGCAAGTTGTACCATCATCTTTCAGCCACGCAAAAGACGGAATCTGCTGGCCTTTCTGTACGACCTTGTCTTGGTGGGTGAAGTTGTCCATCGCGTAGCCATTGCATTCCTTTGCGATGAGATGAACATCCGGTTCTTCGGTGTCGCCGTAGTTCCAAGAAAGATTAACGATGGGATCCGGGAACACGCCGCCTTGTTTATACTCTTCCCGAAGTTTTGTGAAAATCTGGCTGAGCATCCACGAATCGGTACGCGCCACACCCGGCGGTTCCGCGGCTTTGTAGCGCCATTGCATCCAGCGACCTGAGTTCGAAATTGACCCTTCCTTTTCAACCGATGAAGCGGCCGGTAAAGCGAAAACTTCCGTTTTAATAGCCTTAGGATTCGTTCCTGGTCCCTTCCAAAACTCCATCGTATCGGTCATCCAAAGGTCCGCCGCAACCATCCAATCAAGTTGCTCCAGCGCCTTACGCTCCTTGCGGGCATTCGGCCCGGCTACGGCAGGATTCTGCCCCATAAGCACGAGACCCTTGATCTTGCCATCATACATCGCTTCGAAAAGAGCAATGTGCGAATAATTGGTTTTCTCGTCGAGCTTCGGCAGATATTGGTAATCGAATTCATTGTCTTTCGTGGCATGGTCTCCCCAGTAGGCTTTTAGGAAGCTTACCATATATTTCGGAGTGTGCTGCCACCAGTTAGCGCTCTTTTCACCGCCCATAGCCTTCGGTGTCCATTTATCAAGATAGGCTTGCAGGGATGTGTTATCCGCACGCGGTGTTTTCAAATAACCCGGAAGAATATGAAAGAGCAACGCATAGTCGGTTGAACCCTGCACATTCGATTCACCGCGCAAAGCGTTGATACCGCCGCCGGCTACACCGATGTTTCCGAGCAGCAACTGAAGTACCGCATAACTGCGTACATTCTGACTTCCATAGGTATGTTGGGTTGTACCCATCGCATACATAATGGTACCGGCTTTGCCCGGCTTGCCTGTACCGGTGAAACATTTGGCGATTTCAAGGAATTTCTCCTTGGGCATACCGGTAACTTCGCTTACCTTCTCCGGCGTGTACTTCGCGTAGTGTTTCTTCATGAGCTGCAAAACACAGCGCGGATCCTGCAGTGATGTATCCTGCTTCGGATTTCCCTCGGCGTCCATCTGGTAATTCCAGCCGCCTGCCTTCTTATCATAGCCGCTGCTTCCGAAGCCGGAGAATAGACCGTCGTTGAAATCAAATTTCGGGTCAACAAGAAACGCGCCATCCGTGTACTCGCGAACATATTCCTCATGGTAGAGTTTGTTATCGAGGATATAACGAATGAGTCCGCCGATGAACGCAATGTCCGAACCGGAACGCAGGGGAGCGTAGATATTTGCTTTGGAAGATGTGCGGGTGAAACGGGGATCCACGTGGATGAGTTTGGCTCCTTTATCTACCGCTCTCATCACCCATTTGAACGACAGTGGGTGATTTTCAGCGGCATTGGAGCCGATAATCATGATACAATCTGAGTTGCCGATGTCAATCCAATGATTGGTCATCGCCCCTCGACCGAAAGATGTCGCCAGACCGGCGACGGTGGCCGAGTGTCATATCCGCGCCTGATGCTCAAGATAAACCACACCCATCGCGCGGGCAAGTTTGCCGTAGAGGTAGCATTCCTCGTTATCGAGTGCCGCGCCTCCGAGACCGGCAATGGCTTCGACTCGATTGACGACACGCCCTTTTTCATCTTTCTTGATAAAGTTGGCGTCGCGCGTTTTCTTGATATTCATCGCGATGCGGTCAATCGCCCACTCCCAAGATTTTTCTTCCCATTCGGTACTGCCGGGAGCGCGATAGAGTACCTTGTCAAGCCGTCGGTCACTGTTGGCAACCTGATAAAGAGACTGCCCCTTGCAGCAGAGCGACCCTTCATTGATGGGATGGTCAGGATCACCTTCGACATTGATGACTTTGCGGTTAATCGAAGAAACAATTAAACCACAACCCACCCCGCAATAAGGGCAAATTGTGGTACTTTCCTCCGAATACCGTGTTTTGAGAGCTTCCGCAAAGGCCACCGAAGGACTGAGATCCAAACCTATCTTGGTTAAGACTCCACCCATCGCCAAGGCGCCCGTTGACACCAGAAACTCTCGCCGTGTGAGTTTCATAAACGACCTCTCTGATTTGTGAAAGATTCGTAGAATTATGACTGATTTTTATTTTGAAACGCGATAACGGATTGATGATACCCTTCACGTTCGGCAATAAAACACAGGTGAAGCGTTGCGATTTCTTCTTTTCCCAAATCAGCAACCATCCCTTCCGGGAGTTTGCGTTCGTCTATGGTACGAAGATAACCTTTGCACGGTTCGCAAACGGCAATGCGATAGATTTCCCATCCTTCGGGTTCGAGATTGCCGAGTTGTTTCGCGTCCGCATTGCCGCAAAACGGACATTGAATACGGCTGAAAGGCCACTCTATCGCACAAAGCTCGCACCACAGATACCGCCGTCCGGTTTCCTTTTCTAACCGCGCAATCTTCGGCGGTCCCCCGCAACACGGACACGCGCCCTGATTCCAATTCTGCAAACTCTCTACGGGTATCGTTCGGCTGTAGCGCTGGAAAAAAGGCTTGGCCAGCTCTCGACCAGTCCATAGGAGAAGCTCTGAATCCTGCTGTGAAGTCTTCGCGATTTCCGAAAGCCGCAGGCCGTCTCTCTTCACCGAAGCGCAGAACCAATCATCGAGCTCCGCACCGGATGCTTCAGCCCAGTTTAAAAAGGACTCAGGTAAGTGAGCATGCCCCGACATTGCAGCGAGCAATCTTTTCAGACTGCCGCGAAGAGATTCCTGACGAGGAACGAGCTTCGCTGCCGTGATGAGACATCGCTTCTGGAGAACAGCTTCATTCGCCGTTGCCAGCGACGGAAAATCCTTCGGCACTAAAGCGTCTGATGTCAGTTCGAGACGGCGAAATTGGGAAAGTGCCTCCTGCAACTGAAGGTACTCCGGAGACACTCCTTCCCGCTCTTCCAGTGAGTCCGATAGGGAGAAAATTTTTTCCGAATCAACAGTATTTGAATATTCAGTTTTCACATCTCTCTCAAGTTAAATCATCTTCGACAAGTCTTCGGGGATGCGTGTACACGTTCATCCGTTCCCCCCTCGCAAAACCAATTAGTGTCAAACCAACCGAATCCGCTAAATCCACCGCGCGCGATGTTGGTGCCGAGCGCGAGACAAGCATCGGAATCTGAGCCATCGCCGCTCTCTGCGCGATATCCGATGAAATCCTGCCGGTGGCGATCGCGATATAAGGACGCGTACGGAGTTTCTCTGCAAGCACAAGATGACCGACGACTTTGTCCATCGCATTATGCCGACCGATATCTTGAGCGGCATAGACAATTTGTTCGCCGTCGATAATGGCGCAGCGATGCATGCAGCCGGTGCCATCTAAAAGCCGGGATTTCTGCATGAAGTCGCTCATGATGGCGGCCAGACGTTTAGGAGACAACAACGGCTTCTCTCCAACCTGCATGGTCGGCAACGATACAGCATCCAAAGAGCGACTAAAGGTAACCGCGCGTCCGCATGCAGAAGTGAGCGTCTGAATTCTTTTTTTCGCTACTACCGTCAGCGGCACCAAATCTTCCTTCAGTGTCACATCCACCTGACCGTGAGGTACATCCACGGTCAACTCATCGAGTTGGCGTGCATCCTGAAGAATGGATTCGCCGTATAAAAATCCCGCGGCAAGTTCGGCCAGTTCACTCGGCGAACAATGCATGCCCACCACTTCCTGCCCATTCACCCGAATCGTAAGCGTGTATTCGACGGCAATACTATCCGGGGTTGTCTTCGCCCGCGCGCTGCTGGGAGAAATCCGAAGAATGGAGTATATACGAGAGCTGTCCACGGGCAATAGAAACCACCGAAGGATGAAATTTGTTTAGATACCCCAGGCGTGCAGAACAGCCACTCCCCAGAGCACCACGGCTGCAGGAACTGCAACCGCCCACCGAGCAACCAGTTTCGGACGATTGAGCAGCGCTCCCACTCTCCAACCTGCGACACTGCTAAAAGCGCCGCCTATCGACGCAACCACCGCCGGCCATCCAAGGTAAGGCAGAACACGAGACCAACCCGCCGCAGCCCATTCTGGTTTCAACCCGACAAAAGCCATCAGAACAACAAATACGATAAACGCAGGATAAACGGTCAGGAGTCCCGTCAGGAAAGGCCTGAGTCCATTCTCGCTCCCAACATACCTCTTCGAGAGCAGTGCAAAAATCTCGAAGGAAGCGGCGAGAGTCAAGACTCCCGACATCTGGCAGGCAAAGAAAGCCACACTGAAAAATTTGTAAAAACACGCTACAAGTGCAATCGCAAGACTACTACCGACAACATTCACAACTCGCCGTCCCAAAGCAAGACAGAAAAGTGCGCCAATGGCGAGTATCATTGCCGCATGCGACCAACCTTGAAGATGCCAGACATCCCAAATCAGGATTTCGAGCATTCCCCAAAGCGATCCAATCAAGAAGATGAACATGACCTTACGCCCAGTTGACATAGTCGACTCCCGTTACAGTTCTTTTTATTTGGATTCACATTAAACTACAAAAAGAACCCTATAAGTCCTTTATTGTAAAAAATAAAGAAGTTCTTTGTGAAATATGTTGCAAGAAATATAACACATTACAGCTGGTTTGTCAAGGAAAAAATCGAGTATTTGGCATATAATTATGCAGTTAGGAAAACCTAACAGTATCAAAACCCGAGATGCCTCCCGAACTGTTCACGATTTCGATACTGAAGTTCTTTTGCCTTCAGAATGCCTCTCACTTTCAGCTCTTCCACCATCGATAGATTCTATCTACAATAGAATCCACATCATCTGGAGATAGCGATTGCACTCCTGCTATCAGAGAAATCTCGCTGATAAAAACCAGCGGAGGTTCTTCTGATTTACTAACCGGCGGTTCGGATAATCCCTCATGCCAAACTTCAATCTTGGTTCCCAACGCTGACTTATAACCTTCGACTAACAGCAGTTGCACTTCTGGAAACAACTGCTCGAGTGTCTGTTCCCACTGAGCAATTTCCGTCAGT
>CAZADO010000247.1:0-2762 GCA_964483885.1 uncultured Alphaproteobacteria bacterium
ACATCCAACCTGAAAAAACTACGCAGAATAATGCCTTCTCGAAGCTCAGGAGCTTTCCGGTACCCGAAGTTAATCTCGCGACGCCGGAGAACTGTGATTCTGCCGTTCAGTTTCAGCAGTTCGAGGCGCGCAAGTTTATCCGATATCGTACTCTGAAACGCGCCCGCATTCATATACAAACCGCCGCCAACGGATCCCGGACTTCCTGAGAGTTGTTCCAGTCCGGAAAGGCCGTGATTTGCAGCGAAAATCGTCATATCAAGAAGTCGTGCACATGGCCCCGCGACGATTTCACCGTTTTCAAATTCAAGCTTCGAGAAATCACCTCGAGGATGAATCACGACTCCCTGAATACCGTCATCCGAGACTAAAATGTTTGAGCCAAATCCGAGAAAGAAGGAGTCAAGACCTTCACTTTGGATAATTTTGCAAAGCTCACTCAGTTCCGGCAGCGTGCGAGGCTCGGCAAAAAGCTTCGCCGGGCCGCCGATGCGCCACGTCGTCCGCGGTCCCAGAGGTTCGTTTTCGCGAACATAGTCGCCGCAATGTTTTCGTACGAGTTCAAAGGCGTGTTCATTCGTTTTCTTCGGCACAGATTTTCTCCGCGACTTTCCAAATATCTCCTGCTCCCATGACGATGAGCAAATCTCCTTCCCGGAGCGTTTTTTCAAGCGCATCATCAATCGCGCTGTTATCGGGGCAGAAGGTCACATCTTTACATCCGGCGCTGCGCGTACTTTCTGCTACGAGCCGTCCGGTGATACCGGGGAGCGGTCGTTCGCGCGCCGGGTATATGTCTGCAATAAGAACGACGTCGGCTTGAGCGAGAGTTTTTCCGAATTCCTCGGCGAAGTCTCGCGTCCGCGTATAAAGATGCGGCTGAAAAAGAACCACCAAACGCCGATTCCAACCGCGCCGCGCAGTTTCTAACGTCACACTGATTTCCGTCGGATGGTGCGCAAAATCACTCACGACGAGCACTCCTCCGGGCTCGCCGCGGATTTCAAAACGACGCCGGACTCCCGTAAAACCACTCAGAGCTTTTGCGGCGGTGTCCAGCGGAATATCCAGTTCGGCGGCGATGGCAAGAGCGGCCAGAGAATTTGCAAGGTTGTGTGGTCCGGGCGCAAGCAATTTTACCTCAGTCACTTCTTTACCATGCTGCCGGAGTACGTAGCTGCATTTATTCTCGATATATTCCACATCTGTTGCCGCGTAGTCCGTATCCCCGTCAATCGAATAGGTGATGATAGGGCGCTTAATGCGCGAGATAATCGGAAGGATGCCCGGATCGTCTCCACGAATAATCGCAGCTCCGTAGAAGGGAAGACGATTGGCGAATTCCACGAACGCATCTTGAATTTCTTCCAATCCGAGATACGTATCAAGGTGTTCGATTTCAATGGTTGTTATAACCGCCAGCGTAGGTGACAATTCCAAAAACGAACGGTCGAATTCATCGGCTTCCGCTATCAAAACACCGCCCTCACCGCGGCGGGCTCCCGAACCGAGAGTGCGGATGATGCCACCGACGATGAGCGTCGGATCAAGTCCGGCTTCCTGCAGAATAGTGCCGATCATCGACGTCGTAGTTGTTTTTCCATGCGTTCCGGCAACCGCGATTCCGAATTTCATACGCATGAGTTCCGCGAGCATTTCCGCGCGGCTGATGAGCGGAATGTGATTATCTCGTGCGGCGCGCATCTCGACATTTTCCGGACGCACAGCAGATGAATAAACGACGACGTGAGCGCCGGTGATATTCTTCTCGCGATGACCGATTTCGATATCCGCACCGCACGCCGTCAAATGCGCTGTTACTTCAGTCGCGTTCAAATCAGAGCCGGTTACGCGGAAGCCCAGATTCAACAGAACCTCAGCGATACCGCTCATTCCCGAACCCCCAATCCCAATCATATGAACATGACGAACACGACGAAAAGGCAGCTTCATCCTATGAAGTCCCGGTTAATTCGAATATGATATTGGCAATATCCGTTGATGCGTGAGGTTTGGCGAATGTTTGCATAGCGGTTGTCATTTTTTCCAAACGCGGTTTATCGTTCAACAAGTCCGAAACAACTTGCACAGTTTTCTCTCCGGTGAGGTCAGCGTCCGCAATGCGCACAGCGGCACCCGCTGTTTCATAAGCGCGCGCATTCCAATCCTGATGTTGGTGCGCCGCGAAAGGGAAGGGGACTAAAATTGCCGGGAGTCCCACAAGCGCGAGTTCGGCAAGTGTCATCGCTCCCGCGCGACAAAGAGCAAGTGTGGCAGCGCTGTACGCCATCGGCATTTCATAGATGAAATCAAGGATGACCAATTGGTGTTTCTGAACAGCATTATCACAAAGTGCGCCGTCAGCGCTGTCCGGCAATCCTGTTCGCCCAACCTGCCAGATAATATTTGCTTGATTCAAAATTTCAGCCAATGCTTCCGTTAGTGCGCGGTTAATCGTACGAGCTCCAAGACTGCCTCCGAGTACAAGCAATACCGGTCTTTCAGATTCGAATTTCCAAAACTCCCTCGCGGATTTCTGGTCGATATTCGTTAGCCCTGCGCGTAATGGATTGCCGGTGACAATAGCGCGATTCGGATGCGGTAAACGTGCGATAGTCTCAGGAAAATGAACGCAAATCTTTTTCGCATGCTTCGACAACAGCTTCGTCGTTACGCCGGGAAAAGCATTTTGTTCCTGAAGCAGCGTCGGAATTCCAAAGAACTGTGCGCACCTGACAATTGGTCCCGCGGCAAATCCGCCC
>CAZADO010000248.1:0-2637 GCA_964483885.1 uncultured Alphaproteobacteria bacterium
TTCGCCATATCGATAATGCATTCTAAAAGTACAAAATATCTTTTCTGCATAGTTGCATGGTTGCTTTTTCAAACCAGCAGCAGCTCGGCGCAGGTTGTTTTGACGGAAATCATGTTCGATCCCGTCGGCAACGAGAATGCAGATGAATTCATCGAAATCTATAACGCCGGAACGGCAACCGTTAATCTCTCCGGCTGGAGAATCGGCGATAATGAAGCGGAAGACTACCTGATGCCGATTGAGCAGGGACTTTTCCTCGAAGCAGGGCAATTCGGTCTTATTCTCGATCCGGGCTATTTCGATTATGAGAGTAATACTTACGATGGAATGGTACCAACCTCAGCGCTTGTCCTGACAATCGACAACAGCACGTTTGGTTCAGGCGGGCTTTCCAACAGCGTGAGCGAAACGATTATTCTGTTGAATGGCAGCGGTGTTGTCGTTTCACAATATGCCTACAGTCTGAACAATGAACCGGGCTTCTCCGACGAGAAAATCATCCCTTGGGAAGGAGATGATTCCGAAAACTGGGCTAATGCACGAAGTCTAAAAGGATCGCCGGGAAGATGGAATACCGTTTCGCCTCCGGTGCGTGATTTAGCCTTGGCTGATTTCTGGAGCGAACCCGAAAATCCGCCCGTTGGAACATCCTTTACGCTATGGGCGACGATTATCAACACTGGATTGGAAGAGACTCCGAGCGTCGAGCTTCATTTCTATTTTGACGAAGATGTTTCCGGGACATTTGAAGAAAGCGAACGATTCTCGATGCAAACCATTCCGGCATTAACACCTGCGGATTCGGCGAAGGTGAGCGTTTATATCCCCATGGCTGAGGAAGGAGCGCGCATTTTTCAGGCGAAGATTGCGTATGAAGATGATGATTCGTTTAACAACAGCCGCATTCTCGAGCAGAATGTATCTCAGAATGAACACACGTTAGTCATCAATGAGATTCAATACAGACCGCTCGCCGGTCGAAGCGAATGGATTGAATTTTACCATGCGGGAAGGTATCCGCTGAACATCACCAACTGGCAATTTGCCGACGCAAACGGATTGACGGATTCGAACAAACGTTATACGTTTCCGGCGCTTCAGCTTCTGCCCGGTGATTTTCTTGTTTTAGCTGCAGACTCGGAAATTTTTCTCGAATCGATTCCGGATACTATTCATGTTATCGTCTGGGGAAATAATGCTCCAGCTTTGAATAACTCAGGCGACTCTCTCGTACTATGGAATGCGAATGGTGAACGTATCGAGCAGGTGAACTACAAGCCAAATTGGGGACGCGACGATGAAGGGCTTGCGCTGGAACGCATCTCTCCGGAAAGCGAGAGCAACGAGCCGCTCAACTGGGCGTCCAGCACAGATCCATCGGGCGGTACACCGGGCAGAACCAATAGTCAGCTTTATGTTCCTTCGCTCGCTGGAGAAAATATCCTAACGATAGAGCCCAATCCATTTTCACCCGATGGCGATAGCTTCGAGGATATTGCCTTTATCCGTTATAATTTGAACCATCCCAATTCACGCCTTAATTTGAAAGTTTTCGATGTTCGCGGGCGAAAAGTGCGCTGGCTGGCGAACAATGAACCCGTCGGACAAACAGGCGAGAAACTCTGGGATGGAAGTGACGACAGAGGGCGCGCACTTCCCATCGGCATTTATGTATTGTATCTCGAAGCGCTCGCCGAAGGAGATACACGCATCGAAAAAGCAAAACGCGCCGTAGTGATTGCAAGACAAAGATGAGTCTAATTCAACTCGATAATATCGCCGTTCATTTCGCGCAGGATACTCTTTTTGAGGGACTTTCGTGGCAGATTCTCCCGAAAGATCGGTGCGGGCTTGTCGGTGCGAATGGCTCGGGGAAAACGACAATTCTGCGTTTGATTACGGGAGAAATCGAACCCAACGAAGGAACCATCCGGCGCATAAAGCAACTAACTGCCGGGTATTTGCCTCAAGACGGAGTTGCCGAAGAAGAACGCACGCTCTTTGATGCGGCGTATAGCGCGCTTCCCGATTTACCGGCGCTTCAATCCGAGATGGAAGAGTTGCAGAGAAAACTCTCTGATGAAGGTTCCCGTGAAGATGTTCTGGAGCAATTGGGCGCGCTTGAACATCGCTGGCAAGCTCTGGAAGGCTACTCCGCGGAGGCACGCGTGTCGCGTATTCTTTCCGGACTCGGATTTCGTGAAGACGACCACGAACGTCCTGTCGCGACATTTTCAGGCGGCTGGCAAATGCGCGTAGCGCTCGCGAAGTTGCTCTTGAAGGAGCCGGACGTTCTCCTACTCGACGAGCCGACGAATCATCTCGATTTACCGACACTCGACTGGCTGGAACAATATCTGACAGAGTTTCAAGGCGCGTTGGTGATTGTTTCGCACGACCGCGCTTTTCTCGACCGGATGGTGACTTCTGTCGCTGAAATAGAACGCGGGCGTTTGAGAAAATATAGCGGTAATTATTCGGATTTCGAGCGCGGGCAAAACGAGCGTCGAGAGAAACTTCGACAGCACGCGGAGCAGCTATCGTCAGAACGCAAACGCATCGAGCGTTTCATCGAACGTTTCCGGTATAAGAATACGAAAGCCCGGCAGGTGCAGAGTCGCATCAAGCTGCTGAAGA
>CAZADO010000249.1:0-6653 GCA_964483885.1 uncultured Alphaproteobacteria bacterium
GGCATGAATTTGTGAAGAAGTTCGAGACTGAGGTTCGTCTCAGCCGAGAAATGACGCTGCTCGATGCCACCCTAATCGGGGTGGGCGCGATGATTGGCGCCGGTATCTTCGTTCTGATAGGGATTGCCGCAGGGGTAGCGGGCCCGGCCTTGATTCTGGCTTTTGTCCTCAGCGGAATTGTGGCGTTCCTCACAGCCATGTCGTATGCCGAGTTGGGCTCCTGCTTCCATGATGCCGGCGGAGGGTATCTGTGGGCAAAAGAGGGATTACCGAAGTGGAATGGATTCCTGGCCGGATGGATGAGTTGGTTCGCCCACGCTGTTGCTTGCAGTGTTTATGCCCTCGGTTTTGGTGCCTATTTCGATGAGGTCCTGCGGGAGATGGGGACTTCATTACCCCACTGGGGATTTCTCTCGCCTGCCAAGCTGCTGGCCGTCGCGATTGCTATCTTTATCGCCTATGTCAATTTTCGCGGAGCCTCGGAGACGGGAAAGCTGGGAAACATTGTCACGATGACCAAGATTTTCATCTTGGGCATCTTTGTCGCGTTCGGGCTCCATGTGCTCGTCAATCGCCCCGATTGGACATCAGCCCTGACTCCATTCATGGTAAAAGGCTGGAACGGTGTCTTTTCTGCGATGGGATTAACCTTTATCGCCTTTGAAGGCTACGAGGTGATAGCCCAATGCTCGGAGGAGATCCGCAATCCCAAGAAGAACATTCCACGGGCGATTTTTCTCTCGTTGCTCATTGTCATTCCGATTTACATTCTGGTCGCTGTCACATCCCTTGTAGCGATCCAACCGGGAAGCTTGACGCCGTGGGACTACATGGCGAAATACAAAGAAACCGCTCTGGTACAGGTAGCGAAGAACTTCTTCATCGGCGGTGGAATCATGCTGCTCATTGGAGGGCTGATTTCCACGGTTTCGGCTTTGAACGCGACAGTCTTTTCTTCTTCACGAGTGGCGTTTGCCATGGGCCGCGACCGCAACTTTCCTTCGCTCTTCAGCAAGGTTCATCGTAAGAACGCCACGCCGCACTGGGCTATTATAGTGTCGCTATTGATTATCGTCCTGATGGCTGTGTCACTGCCGATTGAAGATGTGGCTAGCGCGGCCAGCATCATGTTCCTGCTTCTGTTCCTGCAGGTGAATGTGGCGATGATTCGTCTAAGGAAAAAGCGCCCGGATCTTGATCGTGGATTCATCGTTCCGCTATTTCCGGTTCTCACGATAGCTGGAATTTTGATGCTGCTTTTACTGGCGGGTTACATGGTTCAATACAGTCCTATCGCCTGGGTGGTCACGGCGGCGTGGATTGGAGTGGGATTGGTCATCTACCGGATTTATGCTTCCAAACGGGAAATCAAATACGCACAGAAAGTGCGTACGCTCGAGCGGCTTGAAAGCAAGCAATACCGCATTTTGGTGGCACTTTCCAAAAGCGATCACGCGATCGGATTGAACCAGGTCGCCATGGCCATTGCCCGCAGGAATAACAGCGAGATCATCTTTCTGCATGTAATTGAGGTGCCGGAAGGGAAGCCGCTGATTGCGAATATCGACGAACAGACCCGCGCGACACAGCTTCTGCACGAGGTCGCGGATCCCGTGGCCGAAGCGGGATTCAGTGTGCGGACCATGGTGCGAGTCTCACATCGCATCTCGGAGGGAATCGTGGAAACCGCGGAAGAGGAAGAGTGTAATTTCATTGTTCTGGCACGGCAGAAACATCTCTCTTTTCTGAAGCGTTTCTTCTCGTCGGCGATTGACAGCGTCATTCAGAAATCTCCCTGTGAAGTAGCCGTCCTGCATGGTGTCTTGCCTAAAGACGGTGTCCGCCATCTGCTCTTGCCCTTCGGCGCGGATATTCATACGCAATTGGCGGCGGAAATCACCCCTGCACTCATCAACTACTTCCATTGTAAAGCACGGGTGGCTGTGGTTTTTGAACCTGATGTGCCTCCCGAACGGCGCGAGGCGCAGATCCGCAGAATTCGGGAACTCATGGCAGTCAACAACCTCGAAGCGGAACTTGAGGTCGTGCACGATCGCGACATCCTAATGGGTGTCATGCAGAAGTCTCGAACAGCCGACTTGGTTGTCATGGGCGGTAGGCGAGGCGATGTGATTAAGCTGCTTTTCGGAGGCTCACTGGGACAGGAAATCACTGAGGGAGTGGACTGTCCCGTATTGTGGGTTACCGAGTACAAAGAGAAAGAATCCTTCTGGGCAACCTTGTTCCAACCACTGGAAAAGGAGGTCGTAGAATCCCATGGATAGTTCGGTGCGTAGCCTTTTTGACACCTTCAGTCAAAATATTGTGTCTTATCTGCCAAAGCTTTTGGGCGGCTTGTTGTTGTTAGGTGTGGGTTGGTTGCTTGGATGGTTTGCCAAGCGGCTGGTGATACGGCTTTGTGCCATTTTCCACTTGGAACGGCTGGCACGACGATTCCGTTGGGGAAAGGATTTTGCCAAAGCTGACATCCGCTACGCGATATTCAACACCATTGGAAATGTGGCTTTTCTGATTATCTTTCTGATTTTCCTACAAGCGGCATTAGTATCCATGCAGCTAACGATGCTATCCAGTCTCCTCGAAAGAAGTGTCGTTTTCATTCCGAGACTACTCATCGCGCTGCTGATCTTCGGAATCGGCTGGATTATTTCGAACTGGGTTTCTGTGGCCATCTACAGGAACTTGGTCAAGGAAGGTTTGCCGCGGGTGCGGCTAATTTCCCGCTTTGCCAAATTTGTCTTGATGCTGTTTTTCTCAGCGATGGCACTAACGCAATTGGATATCGCCCGGGAAGTCGTTCTCATCGGATTTGCCGTTCTAATTTCCGTTCTCGGCGCCCTGGCCATCGTGTTTATCGCGGTCGCCGGAAAATCTTCTCTCAAGGACTTTATAAACAAATTCCACGAAGATTAATCCGTGTAGAGATGATTCTTATAGCCACCGGATATGGTTGTTCAGGTTATGTATTCTTGTTGACGGTGTCGCTCTTTAATTCTTGAACGCGCACCCCTCCTCTCATTTTATCGATTACAATAAGGAACCCCCCTTAAATTCCCCCCATAAAATGGGGGGAAAACGAATCCTTCCCCCATATCATGGGGGAAGTTAGAAGGGGGGAGAAATATAGGGTCAGGCGAATCACCTGACCCTTTCATTATATATGCGGTGTTGTCCAACAGTACTGGTGGATTGCAGCCGACCCAAAAACGCCGTTGTGGGTGTCCACACCCGCAATGGCGAGTTTTTAGAAGAGGGATTACGCGAGGGGTGAGGGCACCCACTCGCGGCATGTTTTTAGTTGTCCATCGCGGTGACGTAGTAGAATTTTTTGCCGCCTGTGGGAATGGTTGTTGTCCATGTTGTATCGGAAAAAGCGCCGGTAAAATCTTGACTGAAGCCTGCATCCGGAACGTCCGATGAATAGACTCTATACGATGCCGCGCCGGGCACTGGACTCCACGTAATGTTCACCTCTGTTTCGTCCGTGATAACCGTGACATTTTCCGGGCTGCCTATCCAACCTTCCAGCCTCGCCATCATCCACCAAAACGCGCGTCCTTTCCGATTGCAGTTCAGCGCTCGCGAATGGGCGCAATCGCAGTAATCGCATAGGTTCGTATCGGAATGCTCAGTACACCATTCATCCGCCCAGTTCCCGCCAGTATAATTGCAGGCATCATCCGCGCCGAGGTCTAAGTAATCCACGTCATCAGGGTCGTAGCGTTCAATATCCGCGAAATCGAAAAGCACTTTATCGTTTGCAATGCAGAATTGACGAATTTGTTCGTTACGCTGATGTACATTCCCGCTCGAGCCGGTCCCCGTGAGGTGCCCCGTCATATAGATGAAAGTCACATCCGGATAATCGATTTCCAACTGATTCATCTGATCCAAATAGGCCACTTGAATATCCTCATACGTTCCGTCAACTTGACCGCACCATGACCACATCACTGCATTCCGCCCGTGCGGGTAAATGGTGTATCCGGTGCCGTCCAGCATATCGTGGGTTCGTGTCGCCCAAGAATAACGGTCGGGACTGCCGAGGTCGCCGGTTGGCACATAATCCCAGAACGATAGGTCGCCGTCCGGAGCGGGCGAACCGGAACCATATTGGTAATAATAATGGTCGTTGTTAAAATCATAGAGTGTGTCGTATCCCATCAGGACACTCATACCGGTAACGATTTGACTGCCGTGCGATGTGTGCCCGTAGGTCATTTTGAAATGGACTTTCGCGCTGTCGAGAACATCGCGGGGAATCATGCTGATGTCCGTGCAATTATGATCCGCGATAATTGCCTGAGCAAATACAGGCAGGGTACCAAGAACAAACATACTCATCATTATCCAAGCCATCATCGACTTCTTCATGTCACATCTCCTTCTCGTTTTGAATTCATACTCGATATATCCATAGCTCGGCATAATATATAAAATCTTCAACAGTTTTCCAAACTCAACTTGGCAAAGGTGAAACTTTAACGAACGAGCTATTTAATCATCTGTGATTATTCGAGATGTTTCGTTCCAAGTGTGAGCCTGTTGCGTTAAAAGAGAGTAGAGGACAATTTTTCTCTTGACTTGAACTGATTTTATTCGTATAATAATTCCATAAGGAGCTGACAAGATGAATTTGAACCACACACTTCACGTATACTGGTATTGGTATTGCTACTGGCGCTCAAAGCGCGTGGGTGAAGTACGGCTCTAAGTCGATTTCAGATGAGGTTATCAGCGCCCATGCGATAAATTGCATGGGCGCTTTTTTTATTGGGTGAGATTTTGCAGCACGCTTTTCATATGACAAAAGAGGCATTTTTAAAACATGCCCAACCGGGACGGATTCAGGTCGTGACTCGAATCGTGCCAGGAGATTTACTGACCCCGGTGTCCGCTTTTTTAAGGCTACGCAGCATGGGTACGCCCGCGTTTCTTCTCGAAAGCGCTGCAGGTGGAGAAAGTTTCGGGCGCTATTCGATTCTCGGTGCTGCCCCGGCAAGGGTTGCCATTGCGAAACGACCGGGTTGCAGTTACTGGACGGATGAAGGCGAAAAAACAGCCGAGCCGCTGCGGAATCTTCTGAAGAATTTCCGGGCGAGCGAAACGAATCACGTGGGGCAGTTTCCTTTTTGCGGCGGATTGGTCGGGATGATTGGATTCGACTGGGTACGGGAATTGGAAGTGCTCCCAGAAGGCCCTGCATCGGATATCGATATACCTATGGCTTGTCTGGGGGATTTTCAGGATTTTGTTTTATTCGATCATCGAACACTCGATGTGCTGTTTGTAGCTCAGGTTGTTGTGAGTGAATCACCTGCAGAAGATTTTGCGCACGCGCAGCACCGTCTGTCGTCGATGGAAGCTGTTCTCGCTCGGCCGCTTTCCGGTGATATGCCGCCGGTCGAATCATCTCTGAATATTCAGAGTAATTTTTCAGAAGATGAATTCTGCAAAAGTGTTGACACGCTGAAGGAGCATATCCGCGCCGGAGATATTTTTCAGGCGGTGCTATCGCAGCGTTTCGAGACAGATTTTCGCGGAGACGCTTTTCAGCTTTATCGGAGTCTGAGGCGTGTCAATCCGTCGCCGTATATGTTCTATCTGGAGATGGAAAACGGCGCGCTTGTCGGTGCGTCGCCGGAGCTTCTGGTCGGGGTGGATGGACGCGGCGCGCAGCTTCTGCCAATTGCCGGAACCCGACCACGCGGCAAAGATAACGACGAAGACGCAGCGCTGGAAAAAGAGTTACTCGCTGATGAAAAAGAAAAAGCAGAGCACATGATGCTCGTGGATTTAGCACGGAATGATTTGGGGCGCGTGTGTCATTATGGCTCTGTGCGGGTGAAAGAACTGGCGAAGGTACATCGTTTCAGCCATGTGATTCATCTGGTTTCCAGCGTGAGAGGAAAACTGCGAAACGAATTCACAGCGGCGGACGCTTTGGCGGCGGCGTTTCCGGCAGGAACGGTGAGCGGCGCTCCGAAAGTTCGCGCGATGGAAATCATCATCGAAAACGAACCGACGAATCGAGGCCCTTATGCCGGAGCAGTGGGGTTTCTGGATCGTGCCGGGCGCGCGGAGTTTTGTATCGCGCTGCGGATGGCGCTGATTACACCGGGACGCATCACATTTCAAGCCGGAGCTGGAATCGTAGCGGATTCCGTTCCGGAAAAAGAATACGCTGAAACCAAACATAAAGCGCAGGCAGTTGCCGATGCGCTAAGACTGGCAGCGAAAGAGAAATGATTTTCGTTCTCGACAATTACGACTCGTTTACCTACAACCTCGTGCAGGGTTTCGGCGAACTCGGTGTTGAAGTGAGCGTGGCGCGCAATGATAAAATTACTGTACGGGAACTGGAAGCAATGAATCCGTCGGCGATGATACTTTCTCCGGGGCCTGGCAGGCCTGAAGTGTCCGGGAATATGCCGGAGATTGTCGCGGCGTTCGTGGGACGGATACCGATATTGGGTGTTTGTCTCGGTCATCAAATGTTGGGGCAGCATTTTGGAGGCAAAGTCGTCCCCGCTGAACAGCTTGTGCATGGCAAAGCGGCGCGAGTTTTTCATGATGGAAAAACAATTTTTCGCGGTGTGACAGATCCGGTCAATGCAGGACGCTATCATTCG
>CAZADO010000250.1:0-17784 GCA_964483885.1 uncultured Alphaproteobacteria bacterium
GATTATAGAAAAAGGTTCGGGCGAAGGAGTCATCGGAGCGAATGTTATCATCGTGGAAACCCAGCAAGGGGCTTCAGCGGATATTGATGGCAACTATGTAATTCTGAATGTGTCTCCGGGGACCTACGAGGTGAAAATCACGGCGATGGGATATCAGGAGGAGACACATACAGGTGTCGTAGTCCAGTCCGATATTACCACAAACCTGAATGCCAAGTTGGGAACGGAAGCTATCGGCATGGAAGAGGTCATCGTTGTTTACGAAAAGCCTTCTGTGCAGCTTGATGTGGTGTCGAAATCGACTCGTATCGGTGCCGAAGAACTTTCCATGCGTCCCATCTCGAGTGTCGAGGACGTTCTGAAAACGCTGCCGGGATTTAAAGTCGACCCGGAAGGCGCTTTGCATGTCCGCGGCGGCCGCGGACATGAGGCGCTTGTGAAGATTGACGGTTTGGATGTGCGCGATCCGCTGGTGAATTCCGGAAAAAATCTTCTCAATCTTTCAGCGATGAATATCGAGGAAATCGAAGTGCTGACCGGCGGGGTTAGCGCGGAGTACGGCCAATTCCAAAGCGCGCTGATTAACGTCACCACGCCGGAAGGAGATGTGAAGGAATACAGCGGTTCCATTGAATGGAAAACCGACCGTGTCATCGATAAAACGAGTTTTCATGCCGACGAATACACCTATTCAATGTCGGGCCCCGTTCCGTTTTCTGAGTACATTTTTGGAAAGAAGGTAACGTTTTTTACGACGGGTACGGCGAATTTAGAGAACACGTACACGCCTTATTCGATTCAGCGTGAGCCGAATGATTACCTCGGATTTGGATTCGATCTTCCGGAACGACAGTCGAATTCCTATAATACGTTTTGGAAATTCACGTACCAGATCGACCCGATGAAGAAATTGAATTTCTCATGGAGTCGAGACTTTTTCCTTTGGGATGTTTATCCGGACGGTGAGGCGGCGATTGACGGCAACTACGGCTGGCAGTATAAATACGATGTGGAAAACCGGCCGTGGGTAAAGAATATCCGGCAATCCATGAATCTCAAGTTTTCCCATCAAATCAATCAGAAGACCGTGTATGAAATTTCCTTAGGGAATTTCGCGACAAAGACACTTATCAGCCCGCGAAACAAGACGCCGGGCGAGTTTACTCTACAAGATGATATCGAAGATCACAGTCAAATCTTTTACGGAGATGCCGACGGAAATCAGAATGGATTTTCAGATGGCTATTGGGATGCTAACCTCAACGGAATCTATGACGGCGACGGTGAAGGCTATGAGGATTTGAATCAGAATGGACGGTGGGATCGAGGCGAGGACTGGGTGGATTTGAACCACAACGGCATATACGACGCCGCCGAACCCTGGATTGATCGTCCGAATTCGTCGGGCGTCAATAATCCCGGAGTCTATGACCCGTGGGATCCTTTTATTGATTTGAACGGCAACGGTCATTGGGATGACGCCGAGCCGCAGCTTGCTGAGCAGGATTGGAACCATAACGGCACGTGGGATGGTGAGCGCTTTCAGGATGCGAATAACAATGGTGTCTATGACGGCTGGGGTGAAGGCTATGACGACATGAACCTGAACGGCTCCATTGACAAGCAGATGCTCTTTACCGACAATGAAGATACGCCGGAACCTTTCAACGATGGTGATTTCTTCTATGACACTGGGGAACCCTTTATAGATACACCAGATACCAGTGGATACTACAATGGAGAGTGGGATGAAGGAGAGGTTTACTTTGACCTGCCTTCATCATTTGTGCAGCCTTATTATCCTCGTAATAATCCGACGCGCAACGGAAGGTATGACGGTCCCAATTACTTCTTCGATGAATACGAACTCTTTTGTATTCCGGCGAGTCAAGCTTATGGAATGGATCCTGCTATGCCAGTTATCTATTCCGGCGGACTTTCACAGCTTCTGCACGATGCCAGTCAGGATCCGTGGTGGTTGAATCTGCCGCGTTTGGATAATGGCGCTGAAGGATATTTGGCGATGATTCCGGGTTGGTCCACGTGGACAAATCGGACACTAAATGACGAGAATGAGCCGATTTTTAATATCCCGAATCAAACATGGGATGAGGGAGAAGAATGGTTCGGCGACTATAACAGCAACGGCTTGCGCGATGCCCGCGACGATGGATTTTTGAATCCGGATCAGTGGGATGCAACTTCGTTTTGGCAGGATCGATCATCAAATGAATACTCGCTTAAATTCGATGTAACCAGCCAGGTGAATAAGTATCATGAGGTGAAAAGCGGTGCCGAATTGAAATACCGCGAACTCGAGATGCAGTCGATTGAAGCGCCTGACTTGCCATATAACAATCCCGATGTTCCTTTGCCGGCGGGCAGTGCATGGCCTGATCGAGGGGATGTGCGGGATTTCTATGATCGCAAACCCTGGGAAGGCGCGTTTTATTTTCAGGACAAGATGGAGTTTGAGGGCATGATTGTTCGGGCGGGCGTCCGACTGGATTTCGTGATTCAGGATCCGAATTTGACGGAAGAGACGCAGAGACTGCTTGACGTCAATCAGCCGGGCGCGCTTTTGGCGGAGAGAGGTCGGTATCGTATTGCGCCGCGTTTGGGAATATCGCACCCGGTCAGTGAGCGGGCGAAACTGTATTTCAATTACGGGCACTTCTTCCAGACACCAAGTTTTGAGTATTTTTACCGTTCGGCAACCGCCAACATCTCGCCGAATACCACGATTGGGAATCCCAATCTGGATTACGAAAAGACCGTCCAGTACGAATTGGGAGTCAACACTCAAGTCGGCGAATTGCTGGTGTTTGATGTGGCGGGTTATTACCGGGATATTTACAATCAAATCGGAACCGTGGAAGAGCGAATCGGGCCCGTCACTTTAAACCGCTACTTTAATCTGGGTTATGCGCGAGCACGGGGATTTGAGTTCAGTTTTGAGCGGAAGTATTCCGACAACTGGTACCTGAAATTCAACTACGATTATTCGTACGCCTATGGCAAGGAATCGGCATCCGCCGAAGGATTGCAGCAGCGTTTGTCCAATGTTCCTGAAAACCGGAATGAACATCCCTTGGATTGGGATGAAACCCATACGATTTCGGCTTTTTTAACGGTGGATGTTCGCGAGACAGACCATCCCAAGCCGTTCGGAATTTCCATTCCCAACGACTGGCTGATGACGGTGGAATTTGATTATGGCTCGGGACTACCTTATACGCCCACGAACTATCTGGCGGGCATGTCCACGAATCGGATTGCATCAAATTCCTATCGTTTGCCATGGACGGAAACGACGAATTTGAAGTTCGACAAGCATTTCCGCTGGAGCGGACTGGTTTTCACCATCGGGACAGAGATTTACAACCTTTGGGATAAGCGGAATTGGCGGGCGGTCTATACGGATACCGGGAATCCTTACGACAGTACGAATCCGAGCAATCCGGATAATGCATTGGAAGATCCGTACAATACCGGGACAGATTACGACCACAATCCGCGCAATCTCTATCCGCCGCGTCAGGTTTTCCTCCATTTCAAGGTTGCGTTCTAAACAGCGATAGATCTTGGGAACGTGGATAACCTAATGAGGCGAGTTTAAATAAGGAAGAAATTCGGAGAAGGAATGAAACAACTCTCTGTTTATTTCATAGTGGCCTTCCTGCCCGTACTGATATGGCTGGCTGGGTGCGCTAATCCAGAGCCAAATCCAGTGAAACCTGAATCGACGTATTTGCCGGGAACTCCTTTGAGTCAAGCCGATATTCCCGGAAATACGCCGTCTATTAACATCGAGGGGAGCCCGTATGTTGTCGATGATGACTTGGTCATCGAAGAGGGAGTAACGCTGACGATTGATCACGGCGTGGTGCTCATGTTTAAAGATTCCCTCGTCATTCCGTGGGTAAAGGTAAAGGGCAAGCTGATTGCGGAGGGAAACGTCAACGATCCGATTATCTTCACGACGGATCATCGAAATCCCAAATATGGTCAGTGGCGGGGTTTGGCTTTCTCGAATGAAACGGAACAGAGCCTTATCCGCTACTGCATCTTTGAATTCGGAGCTTATTTCGATTTAGATACGGTATCAGATCGCGGTAAAGATGCGCAGCTCTACCCCGCAATGCTCGCGATACGGAACTCCTCACCGATTATCGAAAACAATATTATTTACCATAACCAGAACAACGGCGTTTTTGCTACGGGTGAAAATGCATATCCGGAGGTGCGGTATAACATTATCACTGATAATGACGCCTCAGCTATACGTTCAGATTCGACCACGCTTCATCATTTCATTCCCGAATACAATTGCGGCGCTGATAACAGCTCTCTTGATTTCCTGATGCCGGATCCAGATTTCGGGCGACCCATTACTGTGAATGCTAATCTAGATTCAACAGATCATCATTACAATTTGACAATGCCGCCCTTGTTTGTGGATTTGGAGAATGGAGATTACCATCTGCAGTCTTGTTCTCCATGTGTGGATGCGGGCCCGGAAGGCGTGTCCGGTCCGGGAGCGGATATCGGGCGAATTGATTTTGGCGTTTATCCATATAGTCGAACAGCGGCTGAGCTCCGGGGAGTGCAGACCGGCACATTGGATGCCGGAGAAACCTACCAAATGTCCTGCCATGTTCGTGTTCCTCCCGGTCAGACGCTGACGATTCCGGCGGGGACGATCATCAATATTGCAGGATTCTTCAATTTTGAAGTTTTCGGAACGTTGCTCATTGAAGGAACGGCAGGGAATCGGGTGCAAATCCGTTCCAGTAGCGATGAACCCGGCAAGGGAGATTGGGGTATCTTTGTTCTGTATCGAGACACGCTTCAGACACAACCCAGTCAATTTTCCTACGCTGATATTTCTTACTTTGATTATATGGAAATCCGTCAAGCCGGAGTTCGCTTTGATCATTGCACGTTTAAGCAGAGTCTTCATTCCGGTTTACGGATTCTGTCAGGTTCGGATGATGGGTCGACTCCTGTTACGATTAATCACTGTCATTTGGATGATTTAGGGCTATTTGCTGTTCAGGCGGAGCAATCCACCGTTCTCATTCAGAACACTCTGATTGAAAATTGTATCGGAGAGGCTGTGGTTTTAATTGGACAATCTCCCATCGAAGATGAAACCAGCATGCTGACGAATAATATTATTCGTGACTGTGATGTGACTGGCCTTGTATGTCAGAATTTTGCTTCTCCTTATGTTATCAACAACGTTATCACGATGATGGGTTATGGCGGGATTGATTGTATCAACAATTCCAGTCCGACGGTTTTAAACAATATTATCAGCGCTTGCGGTCGTCCCGGGATTATGGTTAGCAATAGTTCTGTCCCGGTTATAGACTACAATGATGTGTGGCAAAATAATACGGCCACCGATACTATTTCGAATTATCAGGGAATCGCACCCGGGTTGAACGATATCAGCGCCGATCCCCAGTTTACCGGCGACAACTATGAGCTGGGCAGCGGTTCCCCATGTATCGACGCGGGACATATTGCTACCGAGTTTAATGACGCGGATGCTACCCGAAATAACATCGGAGCTTATGGCGGCCCGAATGGTGGGACGATTGGGCCTTAAAGACATCAGTCCATGACTGTGGGCAGGTAAAAACGTTCATCGAAAAAGGATTTACCCCCATGTTGTCCAGTAAAACGGGACATACGTTTCTGGGGGCATTCCATAGTCTGGCTGTCACTGCCGGAGGTTGAAAGGAAATGGTTCGATTTTACAGCTATTTGGTGATCCTTCTGGTCGGCTGCATGGCGCAGCTTTCCTTGGCGGCGAATGATACGTATCGGAATACGATTCCTGAGAAGGGTCCGGTTCGTCCAGCCGTTACCAATCCGAACACCGAGAACCGGGTGCATAATGCCGGGAGAATGTGGATGAACATCACAAACTACGGCTATTTCGGCAATGATGCTCCCGACCGCACAACTGCCTTGGACGATCCTTGTAACGGACTCTGGGCGCCGCAGTGTGAATTCCCCGGAGGATCAGGGCAACAGTACCTGTATATGGCGGCGCTCTGGATTGGCGCTCTCATTGTGGAAGAGGGCTATGAAACCAAACGAGTATCTGTAGGCTCCGATGGTTGGGATCCGGATATCAACGAGATGTGGCCTGGAGAAGGCGCAAACGATGGTATCGAGGAGCGCAGTACCCGCCCGGGCTACTATAACTGCTTTGGAACCTATGTGTCACATCCCGATGCGGTTTCTGATCAGGATTTTCTCTGCGCCTATTCCGATACGTTGACGGATCCCTTCTGGTTGAATGATGATCGGGAAGATGGTCCGCATCGGCCGTTGGGAGTGAAAGTCACGCAGACCTCCTATTCCTTCTCTCAGAATTTTGCACAGGATTTTATTCTCATCGACTATGAGTTTGAGAACATCGCATCGAATTATCTGAAGAATCTCTACGTGGGATTATATGTTGATTCGGATGTCGGCCATGTGAATGAGCAGCCTGATTGGCATCAAGATGACATCTGCGGTTTCCTGCAGTATTTTTATTTTGTAAGACCGAACGGGGATCCGGATTCTGTGGCGATTGATGTCGCTTGGATTGCGGATAACGACGGCCGGGGCTACAATGATCCTCCGGGAAGCGCGGATTTTCGATCACCTAATGTTGCGGGTACGCGCGTTATCCGGGCGCCGAATCCGCGTCTCGAAACCTCCTTCAACTGGTGGATTTCCAATGGAGATGTAACCTTGGACTTCGGACCATCTTGGGCGGCTTATGCGGAGCGAGACAGCAACGGCGGGGGATGGACAGCGCCCTATGGAACGCCGATGGGGGATGAGCGGAAGTATTTTGTTCTCTCCAACGAGGAATTCGATTACGATCAGGTCTATGTGGACGATCCGGACTGGATTCGGGCTCATTGTCAGCCGTGGGTGAATCCGGGGACGAGGGATTCCGTCTGTCAGGACTGGGCGATTCCCGATGCTACAAACGCACAAGACATTGCTAATGGCTATGATACGCGCTATTTGCTTTCTTGGGGACCCTTAGGCGTTTTTGACTATATTGATCTATCCGGACGGCGTGTTTACCGGCTTAATCCGGGTGAAAGATTCAATATGACCATCGCTTATGTTGCGGGTGAAAACTTTCATAATGTCAACCATCCACAACCCAATCCTGAAGATATTGATCCGACACTGTTTGATTTTACGGATCTTGGTACCAATGCGCGTTGGGCGAAAGTGGTTTATGACAATCCCATGCGTGATACATATCAATGGGATTGGGGCAATGATCATGATGTGACCATTAACGACGAAGATGGCTCGCAGGGAGATGGAATTCTGGAGACCGGCGACGGGTGGTTCGGCGAGGATGTCGGAACAGACGGGCTTTATGGTATTATTCCGGCGGGCGCCGGGAGTGTGGCGGTCTGGTATTTTAACGGGACGACTGACCGCATATTTGCTGGTTATTACACCGGCCCGGATGCGGACGGGACGGAACGCAACGGTCGGATTGATGCGGTCAATAATCCTAATCTTGGTGTAAACATCACAGAAGATAACATCATTCCTATAGATCTTATTTATTCTCATCCCAGGTACCGGTACTGGGATCAGGGCTGGATGTCCGGAAATGGTCGTATGGATGACGGAGATGGTTTGCCGGACTTCACCGGACCACCTCCGCCACCCATTCCGGCTTTGCAGCACCAATACCCCAACACACGCAATGCTGCTGAAATTGTCGGGGGCATCGTAACGACCAGTGGCGCGACCGGAGGACTTGGGTTTGAGATTCAAGGCAACGATGTCATCATCCGGTGGTCCAAGAAACCGTCCGAAGATCCGAACTACGTAGATCCCTTCTCACTTGTTCAGGATTTCGAGGGCTATGGCATCTATCAATCTTCGGGGGATGACTATTCCCCTCTTGCGATATTCGATAAAAAGGATTGGGCTTATTTCGCTGTGCATAATGATTCCATGGCAACGGTTCCCCTTGAAGATCCTATTCCTCCGGGTGATCCTCCGGAGTATGAAAAGTATATAGGCGGAGTTCGCTGTGTTTGGGGACCTGTTGGACCGAATACGGGATTTGACGCCATTCGGATTGATGATTCAACCTATGAATATATTGTTCCGAATCAGCAGCCGCTTTGGCCACGGCATTATTCTGTCACGGCGTTTGACTTCGGGGATCCGAAATCGGGCCTCGGACCGCTTGAAACTCCAGTCAATGCCAATGCGGTATTGCTGGCTCCCGCCGGGAATCCCGACAAGAAAGTTCGCGTAGTTCCGAATCCCTATCGAGCTTACCTTGATTATACCACGGAACATTCGACGGGATTGTCATGGGAGAATCAGAATGACGGCACCGTGGACTTTTATCCTCAGACGGATCGACGGATTGAATTCATCAATCTTCCGCTGAAATGTCTCATCCGAATTTTTACGGTTTCTGGTGATATGGTTGCGATTGTTCCTCATAATGTGGCGGGGGATGATTCGCGCTGGGTCAGTGATTATAGTGAGAAATGGGATTTGAATTCTCGAAATGTTCAACAGGTTGTTTCCGGACTCTACCTCTTTAGTGTTGAGGATAAGACAGAGGAGAACAGCGGACATTTGGAGGTAGGCAAATTTGTCATTATTCGCTAAGTTGGATACATGCATCTAAGGGACTTTGATAGAGAGGAATTCCCATGAGAAAATGGGTTCTTATTGTGGGCGGACTTCTCGGCTTGGCATTGCCTTCATTGGTATGGGGGCAGGCGAAGGTGGGAACGGCTGGAGTGCAGTTCTTAAAAATCAGTCCGAGTTGCCGGGCCGTAGGTATGGGAGAGGCATTCGTTGCTGTTAGTAACGATGCCAGTGCGATCTGGCATAATCCTGCTGGTCTCGTGCAGTTGGACACCCCTGAGTTGATACTCAGTCTAATCGATTACCCCGCCGGTGTTCAATATGCTTATGGAGGGATGTCCCATCCTTTCCCGAGACTCAACGGTGCCGGAGCTCTGTCGTTTATCTATCTCGGAACCGATGAGATGGAAGAGACAACTCCTGAGCGTCCGAATGGAACGGGTCGAACCTTTACAGCCGGAGATTTAGCGATTTGCGCCACGTACACGCAGAGCCTGACCAATAAATTCTCGGCCGGGGGAACGATGAAGTTCATCAACGAGACTCTGGCGGATAAATCGGCCACCGGTTGGGCGGCGGATGTCGGAACGTTCTATGACACGGCTTGGCGTTCGATGAAAATCGGGATGTTGATTTCCAATTTCGGTCCGGATATGAAGTTCGTGGAGACACCGTTCCCGATGCCGATGAATTTCACGTTTGGAATGTCAGCATATCTTGTCAACAGTTCGCCGCACCGGTTGTTGGGCGCGTTTGCCTGGAGCCATCCGAATGATAATCTCGAAGTTTATAATCTGGGACTTGAATACTCCTTTTCCAATACCGCCTATTTGCGCTTCGGGAAAAAGATCAACGGGACGAAGCGCGTGAGCTGGTTCAAGCATCAGGAGAAAGTGGATGCGGGCGAGAGTGCGGATAATTATGATCCTTTCGTCGAATATCCGCTGTTCAGCGTGAACGGGAGTTTCTTTGAGAACGGAGCAACGTTTGGCGCGGGAGCACATTTCGATCGAATCGGACTAGCGATTGATTATGCCTTTACCGGGATTGCTTTCTTAGGGGACATTCATCGTTTTTCTTTGACCTATAAATTTAGCAAGAATCTGTTTTAGCGACTGAAAAGATGCGGAGCCAAAAGCCGCGCTTTTTCTATATCGAATCGTGAGGATCGTAGATCATGCGTAACATCTATCGGATAGCCCTGTTAGGAATACTTCTGGCATTGATTGCCGGCTGGCAAATCGGGTGTGATCGAATGAGCGGGACACTGGATACAAACCAGATGCCCAATGTCGAATTCGTGAATATTCCTCTGGACAGCAGTCTGTTCAATTATGCGCCGATCGTTTACTGGTATGGGAATGATCCGGATGGTCTGGTGGAGTATTTTTCGTGGTATGATGATACGACTCAGGCGGCGCTGCAGGCGTACGACAACGATAATTTGGCCAACTACGTCGTCAATATCCCCGATGATGCATGGGTGAATACCGTGGCGACATCGCAAAAAATCTATTTATTGACGGAAGCCGGTGATACCACGCAGCATATTTTCTTCATCCGATGCACGGACAACGAGAACGCAAAATCCGAGATAAAGGCGCGCAGCTTTTTCCGTTCCAATGAAGCTCCGAACCATCCAACGGTGAGTGTGCTTCCCGTCGAGGACTTCTTTGAAGGTATCGACATGATCGAGGATAAGGGCTATCAGGGTACTCTTGTTACGACAGATGCAGGTTATCAGGATACGCTTCTGATGGGAAATACCCTGACGCAAACCTATGGCGGAATGCAAATTCTTTGGACAGGGGATGATCCCGATGACCGTGCTCTATCCATTATTCCACTTGAATTCAGTTATTTAATTGTTGATGAGTTTGGAGAGATGGTTCCTTTCCCTGGAGATACTCTGCGGGAGAACGGCTGGAGCCACTGGTCGGGATCGAAGACGAAAACGCTCTATGGATTGGAAACCGGAACGTATACGTTTTACTTGTTGTCTCGTGATGACGGACTTACGGAATGCGCGGAACCGGCTTGGGTGAGGTTCCATTGCATCAAACCCACGTTCCAATATCGACTGCTTATGGTAGATGAAAACCGTCCGATTTCCGGTCCAGCGGATTTCGGAGCGGTGGATCCGGATACTATTATGGCTTTTCATAGAGAGAATCTGGAACAAGCCTGGCCGCTGATGCAGCAATGGGTTTATCCGGATTGTACGTTTGCGGGATTCGGAGTGGATATTTTTGAATGGCGGAACCGCGATTTGAGTCAAGGGAAGAGCATTCCCTACAGTCTGATTGAGAAATTCCAGCTTGTTTGGCTTGTTGATGATGACCGACCCAATTTGGGAAATTGGGACGGAGTCTTAGCCCGGCAGCATGTCATGGCGGATTATCTGAATGTGGGGGGGATGATTATGATAACCGGGCGAAGGATTTTCTGCGGTTCGTATATGATTTGCGGGCATCCGAGTAATTTCGGAACCAATGAAAATGAACAGTTCTTCCGTACTTATTTCAATGTATCGGAAGCATTCGGGAACAGTTGGCAGGCCTCTGAAGAGGACAATATTGATTTTAGCGGTGCGACGGGTGTAGCTCTGGATGTCCCAGATCTTGAGGTTGACACGGTAAAGGTTTATGATTTGCGTTATGGCTCACGCCGCTATACCTCCCTGCCGGATATCGATTGGGTTGGACGAAACCGAGAAACCGCCACGCTCTATTATTATCGATCCAGTACGGCGGATCGTCCTTACGATGCGTATGATGTTAACTGCAAAGTGACCGACAGCACTCCTTATTACTGCAAAATTTTAGCGCAAGGATATGACAGGTTGCTTTCTGTTAGTCGCATCTATAATAAATCACGATCTGATAGTCTTGGATATGGTGTTTACGGCGAGTTCATGTATTTCGCGGATGATAATACGGCTTTCATCGCAAGTACCCCGGCGGCGGCGGGCGCGTGGGGGTATGATGATACACTTGAAGTAGATTTCACGTATATTCCTATTTCAAACAATCATCTCAAACCCGTCTCAACGCGCTATGAGAATTTCCAAGAAACACTTGATTACGAACGCTATCTTTGGACAGGACATGTGCGCTACCGGACAAGTTTGACGAGTTTCCCGCTCTATTTCATTAAGAACGATGAACTCACTTCTTTGAATATCCCTCCGGTTGTGCATTTTCTCCTTATACAATTCGCGTACTTTTATCAGCAGCGAACGCAAACCTATTATTGGGGCAATTAGCTTAGGACAAGCTGGTACAATGATATCAACGTGGGGCTGACCGGAACATGAGGTCAGCCCTATTTTATTTTCGGAAGATTGTTATGCTTTCTTCTTCCAGTTTTTTAAGGCGGTATTGGGGACTATTGTGGGCGCTTGCGCTTATGCTTTTAGCGCTGGCCCTGTCACAAGATGGGGGATGGACGATTGATGACGGCGTCAAACGAATCGGTGCTCAAAATTCACAGCCGCCGTGGTACGTGACTCTGTCGGATGGATCATTGCGCGCGGCTTTGCAAGATCCATCTGCCTATACACCACTTTCTCCTCCCTTCGCTTTGAGACAGGAGGGAGGTTATCGCATCGGATTCGCGCCATTTGCGATGGCTCTCTGGGGAACGTTGGCGAGCTTTGGATGGTGGGCGATTGCTTTGTTGCCAGTTTTGGGAAGTCTCTTAGTTTGGCTTTTACTAAGGCGCTGGAGTGGTGCGGCTGAAGAAGTTGTCTTTTTGCTCCCGCTCACCTTCTATGGTCTGGTACTCTGGGAGCATTCTCTCGTACTGGCGTTAGAAGCCGGAACGCTGGTGCTGCTTTTTCGGCGGAATTCCCATCTTTCTATTTTTTCCGTTTCACTTTCGGCTGTGTTGCTAACTGTCGGAACGCTTTTGAGACCGGAGACGCTTTGGCTTGTACCGGTGATTTGCTTTTGGCTCTGGAGGCGAGACGGCGCGCGAACGGCGGTGCTGTTGCTGGCGATTTCTGCTGTTCTAATTGCGGCGGGGCTTGCACTCTCGCGGCCTCCCGGAGGGTCACTCATTCCCACACAAATTCTTGCCAATTTCCGCGCGTCAGGAGCCAATTCTTACGGCGAAGCGCTGATGGAGCGCGCAGAGGCGTTCTGGATTTTCGCTCTTTCGATGGATAAAAACGTTTGGGTGAGTCTCGGATTATTGCTGATGCTGTGCGGGGGGAGTTTTCTTATTTTTCTTGGGGAACAGAAAAAAGCGATGCGGTTGTTTGTCATAGGGGGAGCAGTGTTGTTACTGTGGTTTGTTGTCGGACAAATCCGTTTGTGGGCGTATCATCTGCCGCCGGTCGCTCTGCTTTCTCGTAATAGTTTGTTTTTTGCATTTCCATGGCTGCTGCTTTTCTTTTTTTACGGAGCGCGAGAAGGGAAGGCGTTTATCGGGATGGGATTTGCCGTTGCGTTTCTGATTTTTTTAACGACGCCGGTTTTTCGAGGTGTGCATTGGGGGCCGCGATTGCTCATGCCGGCGATGCCGCTGTTTTTCATTGCCTACACGCAGGGAAAAGCACATTTCAAACAGCCCGGCTGGCTCTGGCGAAGTTTAATCGCGCTGACAATTCTTCAGACATTCAGCAGTGCGGCTTTAGTTTATGGACGGCGTGTGGAAACCGCTGAGCGAGTACAATTTCTCAGAGGGAAAGTTCAAACGCCGTTCGTGGTGCCGTCTCAGTCGCAGGTGGCGGATTTAGCGCCGCTGTGGAATTCCGCGGAGATGTTTACGGCGCAGAGTCCGGCTGAATTGCGGCGTTTTGTTGCGGATGCGAGGCGTGTAGATGCGAAAAAATTCTGGCTTTTGCTGCCGCAATCTGAAGAAGCGGAGTTTACGAAACGGCTTTCCGATGTACCGATGCGTGTTCTGAAAAACGACGAGTTCACAACCGGGATTTTCTGGAAGACGTCATGGTGGCTGGGGACATACGAAGATGCAGGCGATTCGCTGAGCTGGGGCGAGTTCTATGACGAAATGGCACGGCGTGAAATCGGAAGAGGGAGCCTTCGGCGCGCGCTGCCCGAACACAAATCCGCGACGCTTTTTTCGCCCATGAACGCGGACTATCACTTTAATTACGCCGTGACACTGGGGAAATTGGGATATTTGCCTGAAGCGGAAGCCGAATTGCGCCGAGCTCTGAAAGCGGATTCGCTGCACGAAGCGGCAAATGAATTACTGCGGAAGATTGGAAAGTGAATAGCCGTTCTATCGAGGTTGCTATGAGGGGAGTTATCTGGGGAATTATGCTGGTGCTGGTGAGCAGTGTCTATGCTCAATGGGAGCCGGAGGTGTTGCTGCATCGGCAGGGGGATAGGTTGGGCTGGTTCTATGAAAAAGTGGAAGGTTTGGGTGATTGGACCGGTGATGGAATAGATGATTTTGCGGTGCTGAGTTACAAGACAAGTTTCGATACATTTGTAATTGATTTCTGGTGGGGAGGAGACATCCTATCTGCCGATCCGGATACAACGATAGCTCTTACGGATTCTTGCTGGAAAATCGAAAATATCGGTGATCTTACCGGAGATGGGATATCGGAGTTCGCAATGGCATGCTGGCGCCATGAATTGACTGTTTATCGTGGTGGTAGAGGGCAGGCAGAGGTATTACAAGTATTGCAGATTCCAGAGATAGATGTAAACTACATTGCAACTCCGGGTGACATTAGCGGTGATATGATTCCTGATTTGATAGTAGGATCAGGACAGAGCAATGGTGCGGTAATGGTCTTTCTTGGAAGCCCAACTGGCTTTGAAGGGCCAGTGGAGACTTTGGATGGTATTGGCTATCACTTGGGGGGGGGGCTTGTCTCTGGGGCTGACATGAATGGCGACGGCTGGGGCGATTTTGCTTGTTACTACAATGACACTTGGGACACGACCCTTGCACTTTTTCATCCACAACCGGGCAATTACTTGGGGAACTACGAGATTTTCAAAGGCCGCATAGCCGCACTGGTTCCTCGAGCGTATCAAGCGGGACGGCCGGCGATGGTATTGGGCTATTATGATCATCAGGCAGAGGAATCCGAACTTCGTATTCATTTAGGCGGAAGTGAACTGGACACGATTCCCGATACGGTTTTCGCACTTAACGAACTTTTATTTTCGAGTCTGCCGTATTACGCGGGAGATGTGAATAATGACGGCTGGGGGGATTGGTTAGCGGGAGGCGCTTCGAACTATGGTAGCTTGGGAGCCTTTATGCTATTCTTGGGTGGCCCTTGGATGAGCGATTACTATCAATGGCATGGGGGTTTCTCGGGCTATCGAGGTGAAGGAAGACATATAAACGGTATAGGAGATGTCAATGGCGATGGGATAGATGATTTCTCTGTATTGTGCTCTCGAGATACAAACGGTTATCATGAGTACGGGCAGCTTGTGGTGTTTGCAGGAGACGAAGAATGGCACTTGGCGGCGGATAACAGAGACATTTCACCACTGAAATCGACGGTGACAATTGAAGCCTATCCGAATCCGGCGAAAGAATCCGTGCAAATAGAAGTGCTAGATTTATCACCCGGGAGCACGGTAGTGGAAGTCTATAACGTATTAGGTCAGCAAGTTTGGCGGCAGGAAGGGCAAACATCGAATGGTCATCTAAGCACAGTATGGCAAATGCGGGATACGCAAGGTCAGCAAGTCGCAGCAGGTGTATATTTTGTTCAAGTCAGGCAAAGAGGAGTCTCTCTGGCGCGGAATAAAATATTGTTGACAAGGTAGAGTTGCGTTAGGTTCCGGCCGGATTACGCGCGCTAACATCATCGGAAGTCAGACGGGAAATGGCGCTGAACCCGGCTCGGCGGAAATAATGCCGGGCGGGTGACACACCACACCACGGCGAGGAAGTTACGGTCGGGTCTGGAGACCCGCCACGGCGTGGAATTATGGCGATGTTCGCAACTGCTGCATAAGCTCACGGGCGGGGGCGAAGGTGGGTTCGATAGTGAGAGCAATTTCGAGAGCGTGAATGGCTTCCTGCTGCTGACCGAGACGCCCCAGCGCGACGGCTAAGTTGTAATGAGTGGCGGCGCGGTCGGTCGCGAGTTCAATACTTCCGCGGAAACTATAAACAGCCTGCGCATCTTGCCCTTCGCGCAACGCGCGCGTCCCTTGACGGAAGTAAAGCCCAGCGAGATTCATTCGAGCATCTTCGGCATAGGGACGGATTTTCAGCGCGTGCCTGTAGGCGAGAATTGCCTGCACGGTATCGCCACGGGATTCATTGACAATGCCGAGATTGTTCCACGCTTTCACGCACAGGCTGTCATCAGCAAGAGCGAGCTGGTACTGGTTTTCAGCTTCAGCGATGTCTCCCCGGCGATACGCGATGACGCCGAGATTGACATGCGCCAGAGGCAGACAGACAACATCATTTAGAGCTTCACGGAATGCGGCTTCGGCTTTATCCGTTTCTCCCAAGTTCATGTACGCGTTCCCTTCCATGTAGTGCGCCCAGCCTTCCGGGGATTCACGCAGTTGCCACGGATTTATCTGGGTGACGATGATACCCGGAATCAGGAGAAGCAGCGGCGAGAGCTGACGCAGTGCCGCACGATTTTTGAATGTCTGCCATAGCCATTCTATTGCGAGTGCGGTGAACAGACACAGCGCAGGCACAATAGGCAAGCGGAACCTCGCTGCCAGAAAGAAGAGAATCACGCTCGCGCTGTAGAAAAGCACGAAGCCCAGCAAAAATTGCGTCTGTACTTTTTTGCGTGTAACCCATACGCCAACGAGCGCAAAGGGAATTAAAAATCCGAATCCCAAGTGACGCAGCGGCGGCAGCCATGGCGCGAGCGCCATAAAATAGCTCAGGTGCTTGTTGTTCGATATTTCGAAGCGGTTCAGAAACAGGAGTGTTTTTCGCAGCAGGAGTCTGGCTTCTGCCCATGGATGTGCGGCGATGAAATGGAACGCTTTCTTGTAGTAGAAGTCGGATAATTCGCCGGGGCGTAATTTTCTGCCGGTTTCGGATGCCGCGATTTCTTCGGCGTCCTGCATCGTCCAGTTCGTTCCGATGCCCGGAAGCGAGGAGTGCATACCGGTGGCTTCCGGATTGTTGCCGATCCAGAAATTCACGCCGCCTTGTGTCGCGAGTAAGACGAATTCGCCTCCACCGATGATGTTCGTTAGTGTCACGGGAAGAATAGGCAGCAGAACAGCGAAAGCCCAGATAAGCAATTTCGAGAATTTCTGCCGCTTTTTCCATAGGAAGAATAAAACCACCGGCAGGATGACCAGAAAATTGGGACGTGTGATGATAGCGAGTCCCCAGCTTAAACCGCATAGAGCGCTGGCGAGTCGGGTAGGATTCGACAAGACATGCAGCGTTGCCCATAAAGCGCAGATGGCGATTAACAGCTCAAGACTGGTGGAAAGAATTTCGCCGGAGAAATAAATCGCCATGCCACTCAGCGCCAAGATTCCGGCGGCTATCCACGCGACGAGCGGCGAGAAATGCCGATAACTCATTCGGAAGAGCGCCCAGACGGCGACGGACTGCAGAAGAGTGCTGAGGATTCGGGCGGCGAGCAGGCTGTGACCGAAGAAGTAGTACACCGCACCCAATAGAGCCGGGTAGAGCGGTGCGCGGAAAAAGGGCAGGTCTCCTAAGGAACCACCGGCAAAGAGTGTCGCGGCTTCATCATACCAGAACGGGTCAACTGCCGGAGCCCAAAAGGTCGGATTTGATTTCGCCGCAAGGATATATGCCAAACGGAGCGCGAAAGCGAGGATAGCTAAAAGCCATCCTCCGGAATGAATGAATCGCTGAGTGCCGGTTTGTCCTTGCATCTCTGCCGGAAATTCTTTAAGATTATGGTCTGAGGCTTTATCAGTTCCGTCCGGGTCAGGCGACACCGGCTCGGCGAGAAAAAGCTGTATCGGTGCCGGGCACGCGAGGACGCATGCCGCGGCGAGTAAATTCCGTCCGGGTCAGGCGACACCGGCTCGGCGTGGAATTAATAAATATACAGAGATTCTTCGCAAGTTTCAAATATCACAGGCCAGCCGTAAAATCGCAGGCTTCCATTAGCGGCCTTTTCAAGGAGCGAGCATCATGAGGTATTTTTTC
>CAZADO010000251.1:0-9987 GCA_964483885.1 uncultured Alphaproteobacteria bacterium
GATTGCGAGATGAATTCCCGCAGCCTGAGCATATTGCGTCGCGTTATAGACGTCCTGTCCTCCGCCATCTATTAACACGCCAAGACTGTACCAGTAGCCGGCTCCTTGAGCATAAATCTCGGCATTGTAAAAATCATTTCCCGAACGATCATAAAGCACACCAATGCCGCCGCCTGCTCGCGGGCGAAAACCAATCGAAAATCCTTGCGAAAAACTTCGGAAGTCAAGCGGCCGCAACGGATGATGTTCATAAAATCCCCCCGCTCGATAGACATCATTGCCGCCAAAGTCAACGAGAGTCCCCGAAGCAAAGGTTGCGGCGAACCCCTGCGCGCATCCGTAAGCGTCGTAAATATCTCGACCGTCGCCGTCTATCAGAAGTCCGACACCGACTGTCGCCGCACCCTGAACGCACATCTGCGCTTCGTAAGTGTCGTCTCCATTTTCATCATAGAGCAATCCACTGCCAAAAAAGCCGCAACCTTGCGATAAAAATCCAGCACGGTAATTGTCTTTCCCACCGAAATCCAACAATGCGCCCAAACCTAAAATCCCGACTCCCTGATCCGCCAATGCGCCGGTTGTGTAGGCATCATCCCCGTCCAAATCAATCGTTGCACACAGAGCGTTTCCAAGCTCACCAACGGCACTCCCAGAGCGTGCCAGATATTGGTCGTCTCCTCCCAAGTCGAGTATGAACGCGAAGGAATGGTGATAGACATTCGGCCCTCTGCCTCCGATAACAAACAGACCAAAGGGAGTCTCCTGTTTTGCAATCACGAGACCGTCTATTCCATCCACTTGAGTAGCTGCAAAAGGACTTTGAGTCTGCTGCCATTGCTGCGCTGTCATCCACAGTCCTTTCCAGAACGCATACGTCGCCGCCATGAGCGCGGTGCGATTCACGTTTGCCGCAAGCGAAAGCAGTGTGTCGTCATCGGCGCGCACCGTCGTATCCACAGGCAGCCCAAAAGTGCGATGGAGCGCTCCTTTCAATGTATCATCGGCGGTATCGTCCTCGTCCGACCAAAGAAGAGGCGCTCCGATAAGAATCACCTGTCTCTCTTCCGGACTTAGAGGTTTCAATGCCGATTCCAAAAACTCCGCTGATAACTGAAAGACTGCCACGGGCAAATCGAACGGCGCTGTTTTTCGAATCGGCACTTGGTTCAGAACCTTGTCGATGCTGTCCGTGACACTCGCAGGAAGTGCGCAATCCAAATCTTTCGCGCGTGCTTTGATGAAACGATCAAAGCCTTCTGTATCATTCGGCAGCGACGCTTCAAAATTGTCGCCATACTTGGGAAGCGCCAACGGGCGATTCATCAGGGTATCCATCAGCGAGAGCCGAAATGTATCGTCTTCAACCCAAAGTTTGTCGAAACCGAGTTCATACTCATGCACGCCTATTTTGTCCAAAGCGTTTCGAATTGCGGCGCGTTTGTCGGGCGATAACGTTTCAGCCTGCAGCCATCCGACGCAAAGCATACCAGTTAACAAAACAGTAACTGTCTGATACAATTTCGTCATCGTTTCTTTCATGTGTGTCATGTCATCCTGTCTTCTTGGGAATTTGCTTTTTCCAAAGTATAGCAATCCTGACACTCAAATGCAAGTAAAAAAAAGACCGCCCGAATCAAGCGGTCAGTCTGTCACGGTCATATCAGCCGTATGAATCATTTTCCTTTTGACTGATGAAGAGCGCAATGCTCGCAGTCCGGTCCGGCGGCTTTTGCTTCGCGCCGTAAACGACGAATCACCACCCAAACAGACAGAACAAGCAGTATCGCTATCAGTATCCATTGAAACATATTATCACCCTGTTAATCCCAAAAGTGTGCCTCCCTGAACAATCACGAACGCCAATCCCCAGGCGAGTACGAATTCGTAGCCGATGCAAAACACCGTCCAGCCTTTCGATTTTGTTTCCCTATAGAAAGCGATAATCGTTCCGATGCAGGGAGCATACAGAAGAATAAACACCAGATAGGCGTAAGCCACTAATGGAGGAATACCCGTTCGCTGTAGAGCGCCGCGTAGTCCCTCTTTCGAATCGGAACTCACACCATGAATTACGCCAAGTGTCGAGACAATAACTTCCTTGACCGGAGCGCCGACGACGAGCGCGATGGTCATCTCGCGCGTAAAGCCGAGCGGTTTGAACATCGGCTGAAAAAATCCACCGATTCTGCCGAGCGCGCTGAAAGCGATTTGTTCACTGGATTGCAAGGCGCGCAAGGAATCCTGCACTGTGGTCGTTTCAGCCGCCGCGAGCATTCTATCAAAGTCTTGCGAATAAGAAGCAGGTTTCGGCCATGTCCCCAAAAACCAGATGATGATCGAAAAAGCTAGGATATATCCTCCCATTTTCCTCAGGAAATGCGATGTCCTTATCCAGACGTGCATGAGAATCGCGCGCAGGGTCGGGAACCGGTAAGGCGGCAATTCCAGAACAAAATGGCTCGTCAATTGGCGAAAGAACGTCCGCCCCAGTAATTGCCCCACACCGACCGCAATCAGAATACTGAGTAAATACAGAGAGAAAATAACGTTTCCTTCGTGTCCCGGGAAAAAAGCCCCGGCAAATAAAACGTACACATAGAACCGCGCACTGCAACTCATCAGCGGGATGAGAAGATTTGTCAGCAGCCTATCTCGGCGAGTTTCCAGCGTCCGTGTCGCCATAATCGCCGGAACATTGCATCCAAAACCCATCAAGAGCGGGATAAAGGATTTGCCGTGCAGACCCAACGTGTGCATGACGCGATCCATCAGAAACGCGGCGCGCGCCATATAGCCTGTATCTTCTAAAAGCGACAAGCCCAAAAAGAGCAGGACAATATTCGGAAGGAAAATCGCGACTCCCCCGACACCTCCGAGAATTCCCTGCGTTACCAAATCCCGAATAGGCCCCGGAGAAAAATTCGATTGAATCAGATTCGAAAGCCCTGCGATGCCGCTCTCGATCCATCCCTGTGGAAATGAACCCAGATAGAACGTTAGTTGAAACAGACCCCACATAAAGAAAAGAAAAAGCGGGATTCCCAGATACGTATGCGTCAAGAAACGGTCGATTTGGGATGTGTACGTGATTCGCTTTTTCGGAGGCAGGGTAAATGTCTGTCTGAGCAGTCCGGCAATAAGCCCGTAACGCTGCTCCGCTATAAGAATCTCGGTATCTTCACTAAAAGTTGCCCAGATTCTTTCTCGCAGATTCCGGGCAATTTCGCGTGCTTTATCTCCTCCTGATTCCAGCGTCACCCGCGACTCGACAATCGGGTCGCCTTCCAGAAGTTTCAACGCCAGCCACGAGAGAGGATATTCCTTTTCAAGCTCGGTTGAGTTCTTTAGGCTTTCTTCAATTTGAGCGCGGGCGGAATCGAGTGTTTCTCCATAGCGCACGCTCTTCTGCTCGTTTATTCCCTCCGGCTCCGACGCGGCGCGAACGACACATTCCAGCAACCGGTTCAACCCCTGACCGCGATGCCCAATCGTCGGAATCACCGGCACGCCTAAAGCTCGCGAGAACTCGCGGACATGCAGCCGAGCTTGACTGCGCAGCAGCTCATCGTACATATTCAGCGCAATCACCACGCGAAGGTTCAAATCCAGAAGTTCCGTTAGCAGATAAAGATTGCGGTCAAGATTGGAACTGTCAATGACATGAACCACAATATCCGGACGTACATCCAAGAGCAAGTCCCGCGCGATAATCTCTTCTTCCGAATGCGGAGAAAGGCTGTACGTTCCCGGCAGGTCAATCACTCGCAGCTTTCGGTTCTTGTAATGGACGAATCCTTCTTTAATCTCGACCGTAACGCCGGGATAATTCCCTGTATGCTGATGCGCACCTGTCAGAGCATTAAACAGGGTCGTTTTGCCGGAGTTGGGATTTCCCGCCAAAGCGATGACGATTTCATCTTGCTTCGATGACGTCGGCAACAAGCTTTTTCGTCTTGAAGCTGGAGAAACGTTTTTATGACGATGATTTTGTGTCATTCTCTATCCGACGTACGACAACACGCGCCGCTTCTTCCCGCCGCAGCGATACATGGTATCCTTTAATGACGAATTCCATCGGGTCGCGCAGCGGCGCTACTCGTTCAAGCGTCACGATTTCACCCGCAATAAATCCCATTTCGAGCAACCGATGCCGAAACCATCCCGGAGCTTGCACTCGTACAACCTCGCCCCTCTCCCCTGGCGAAAGCTCCGAAAGCCGAGACAAGCCATCGCTAATCTGCGACATCTGTTCATCGACAAAACGCCGTAAGCGATCATACGTATCTTCCGAAATCGTATGTTCTATCCGGCAAGCCTCAGCGACCGCTCGCGCAGGAGGAACGCCTAAAATACGCGTGAGAAAAATCGATAAGGTTTTATGTCGCTCATAAACCCGTTTCGCCAGTTCCTCACCTTCGGGTGTTAACCGGACTCCGCGATACTTCTCATGCTCGACAAAACCTTTCGCTTCCAGAATCGTCAGCGCTTCCGAGACACTCGGCTTGGAAAAGCCCAACGCTTCGGCGATTTCGGCGACACGAACTTCTTCATCCTTCCTGCTGAGCAGGTAAATGGCTTCCAGATAATCTTCTAACGATTCACTAAGACGGGATTCCGGCATTTTCATTGACCTTATTAGGCATTCCTAACCTCTATAATGTAACAAATCGGATGCGAATTGTCAAGAGCATTCTTACCTGACTATTCGTGTCCCTACTAAGCCTATCTTATTAATATACAAGAAACTAAAAAAAGCCATGCCTTAAAGAGAGGCATGGCTAACTTTTTAACTGATTTGTTTCTATATCACAATTCAGATGACCTGAGACTTTTCCCCTTACCACTCAAACCGGATGCCGCCTACGAAGAAGAAGCGGAATTGATAGGCGGTATCGCGTTCGCCATCATCCGCGTAGAAATACTCTGCGACGTTCGGCCGGTCTAATACATTCTGAACTTCGAGAAAGACGATGAGCGCTCGCTTGCTGAAAAACCATTTACTGTCCCACCGAACATCCCAGCGGCTGTAGTCGGGATAACGGTTGGCATTGACGAAACCGTCTTCCCAGTGATAATCATACTCAAGGCCATCCGTCGTCCAGATGCGTGGTGTGTAAGGCCTGCCGGACACATACCGGAAACGTGTGGATGCGGTCAGTTCATCGCCGGAAACCGGCAGCACATGCGTCCACCAACCGTACCAACGGTGCTCGAACGTCTGGAACCACTTGCGATGACTCACGTTCGTCTTGTACCCGAAAATCAAAGTGGACACATGACGGAAATCATACGATGCCGGAAACGTTCCGCGCACCGAGTCAGATGTCTCTGCATTTCCATAAGAATAGCTAAACGTCCCATACCAATTCGTCGCGAGTTTTTGCTGGGCGAAAAATTCCAAACCCCATGTCTGTTTCTCTGCTTCGGGAAGATAGGTATGCGAACGGAAGGTCGGGTCGTCGGATAAATCTTCTTCCCTAACGGGCAGGTCTTTGTAGTCTTTATAATAGGCCTCGAAACTGAGCTTGGTCGATTCTCGGGGAAGAAACGTGATGCCTCCTACATAATGAGCAGTGTGTCCATGAGGCAAATGTCTATTGCCGCCATCGGGATCTGCCGTGTAGGTCAGCATCGGCATCGCTTGATAATAGACTCCATAAGCGAGACTAAATGTCCATCGCGGTAGAAAATCCCACCTGAGAGATGTCCTCGGCCCGACGCCATACTTCTCGGAATAATCAAATCCATCCAGCCGGACACCTGCCACCAGAGACAGCGACCGCGACGGCCTCCATCGGTACTGTAAGAATCCGCCGTACTTGAACGATACCGCCGATTCTTTAACCACCCACGGAGGATAGATTATTGTGTCAGGCCTGCCGTCACCGGTGAAATCATCATAAGCGACCGTATCCGATTCAAGCCACCAGTCATAGTCAAAATCAATGGGTTTGATAATAACGCCGGTTGACCATTCATCACGCCCGATAGCTTTACCGCTATAGCTAAAACTGAGTTGATCTGTGCTTTGCCGAAAGCGATCCCGATAAATCAAACGCCGTTCGGGCATCTCTTCAACGTCATCCTCAACTCCAAGCGCCGTGCGAGCGATGATGAATTCACTGAATCCCGCTTTCCACAAGCTGCGCAGCCGAGCGCCTCCAAACCAACGATAGCCGACGGATTTCACAGCCTCCGCTCCCCGACTCCATGCGTCCGGTTCCTCCGCGTCAATCGTAATACGATCATCCATATAAAGCCCCAGCACTGATAACTTATGCCGAGACGATAAATCATAAACACCTTTAAACTGCGTGTCCCAATATTTGGGGATAGCAGTCAAACCGATGGCCTTATACATAAAGTCAAGATAACTTTTTCGAAAGGAAAACAAATACGATCCTTGCCCTTTTGCAAACGGCCCTTCCAAATTCAATCCGATTCCCGCCATGGACAGTACCGCATCGCCTCGAAAATTTTCACGGTCTCCTTCCTTCAGGTCAATCGCCAGCACACTGGAACCGCAATCTCCGTAGCGCGCCGAAAAGCCACCCGACGAAAAGGTCACTTCCTGTATAAAATCCGGATTGAGAGCGTTGATAGGGCCACCGGTGGCTCCGAGGTAGCCGAAATGATTAACATTATCCACTTCAATACCGTCAATAACTGTCAGGTTTTCGTAGGGACTTCCGCCGCGAACGACGATTTCGTTGTTCTGGTCATTTGCACCGGCGACTCCGGGAAGCGCTTGTATCATCCGCTGTACGTCTTCAGCAGCTCCCGGCGCGCGGCGAACTTCTTCATAGCTCAAGGTTCTACTGGAGGTCGGCAAATCCGGTGACGCCTCGAAAAAATCCGTCGTTACGGTCACCTCTTCCCCCTTCAGAATTGACGGTTCGAGCAGAAACTCAACTTCAGTCGAACGATTCGGTTGAACGAGAACTTCGCTCTGCGTATCGGAATTATACCCCATCGCGCTGGCACGCAGATGATACACACCGGGCGCAAGATTATCTATAATGAATTTGCCATCAATATCCGCCGCCGCGCCGCGCGAAGAGCCTACGACCACAACACTGGCGAGTGGAATGGCTTCCCGCGTCACTTGATCGAGCACCACGCCTTTCACACGACCGAAAACAGTCTGTGCAGAGAGCGTGCTGGAAAGCAATAACAGAAGAGACACAATCAGAAGCGTTCTTTGAAGAGTAAACCTTCTCATTTTTATCACGCTCATCATTGAGAGTTTTACCAATGAATCTACGATTATCGCAAGATACAGAATGTAAATTAGGAAATAATTCGGAGCAACGCAAACTTCTTCATTAAGTTCGGTCCTATGATTTGCAAAATGAAAACGGCTCGACTAAAATAGTCGAGCCGTTTTCTATGCTTTTATGAATTCCGCAATACTAATGGCCTTTTCGAAAAATCCTTTTTATTTGTCTGCTCGCACGAGCCTTAGTACTCGTTTTTTCGACAGCACAATCCACCGCTACCTGATTTGTCTCCACTTTCGATATTCGGTGCATGGTGAAAGCTCCACCATGTGGAATAACAGTATCTCGTGAAAATGGTGAGTAGCCATATTGAGCCGTAATACGATAAAATGATTTGGCATTTGTGCCGACAGCATCAGCAAAGAATGTATCCGCTGTCGAACCGATGACCGAAAAGCCGCTATAAGGATCAGTTGTCGAACGGGAAATATCATAGGACGGCGCTCCGGTATCAAGCCAATTGATGCTGATGTTGTCTGTGACCGGATTGTAGAGAATCGTCATATTCGACGGAGCCGCTTCAACTTGTATATCATCAATGAACCAGCTATCCGCATCGGCTCCCTTGTACAGGAAAGCAAGTTGAATCGAGTCGGAAGGAGCATTTACAAAATAAGGCCCCGCTTCCACCCATTCCAATGCTGCCGTCGGCTCGACCTCAGCCACAAAATTAAAATAAGAACAGTCAGGAGCTGTCCAATAAAGTCCGTGAAAGTTGTAATAATCGGGATACACGTTCTTGTTCATCCACCTTACATGAACTCCAGCGTTTGCCGGATTCTTGAAAGGCGACGAGATGAGCCAGTCAATCACAAAACTATCGGATTCCGTATAGTGATGCCCAATTTGGCAACCCTGATCCGAATAACCACCGGTAAAAAGCGCCCAACTTTGATTGTCTAAACATGAATCCCGCTGCACGTACCACGGGCCGCAGAGCGGATCCCAATCGCCACACTCATAGAAGTTTTCCAGCCAATGACCATCGAAACCGATTCCCGACAGATCAACAGAAAAAATCGTCGCTATGGGAGGTCCTGAGTAGTTTTCACCAGTATGAGTAATCTCCAAAGCGCCGACACTGTTACCGGGAGTTGTCGTCTGGAAAGTAACATCAATCAACTTGAATTCGCCCGGCATGAGATAATAGGGTAGCGGATTTCCACTCCATACAAAATCCGGATTGGTAGATGTGATAGCAGTAACAGTATCAATCCCAGTACCAATATTTTTGAGTTCAACCATTTGGGTAAATTGTTCAGGACCATCTACCCAATTGATTAACGAATGCCCGTAGAAGACATCATATGGAGTGACCCGGAGAGTCGGCCCTGGTGGAGCGGGCGGAACCGCGCTTATATGAACACGGATCATATTGTAGCCAGCATCCTCCGGAGTTGACCAGTAAGTATAGTGCTCGTACCAGTTTGTCGGTCCGTTCCTCATGAAGTTGACACAACAGTCAATATTGTTGGTGTTATCCGCCAACAACGATAGGGCTTCTGTTTCCATGATTTCGAGACCGACGATGAAATCACCATGCAGTGTATCATCGCAATCTGCCAAGCTGATACCAATCCAATCGTACTCGGAAGGAGGTAAGTAAAGTGTCACATTGCTTCCCGTATAAATCAGAGTTCCGGGCCCATCACAAGTCTCAGGCGGAGTACAATCATAGCCGCCTACAGTAGCATCCTCTTCCCAAATCAGTACTCGAGCTAATTGTGTGCTATCGGATCCGTAATTATACATACACACGATTACAGAATCGGGAATAAAATGCGGCGTTGAAGGAAAAAACTTTGCTGCCCACACGCCGTTCGTCGGCATCTCGGAAAAATAACTTCCCGGACTGCCGTCGTCATTGTAAAGCCATTCAGGTTGACCATATGAGAGACATGGCAATGTTAAGATCAAAATGGCGATAATTAGCGCTTTTCTCATTTCAGACATAAATCACCCCTGACATTGAAATTCCTCTATTTTTTAATATAAGCAATGGATACTTGCATAGTAAGAAAAATTTCAATCTGCTTGAAATAGGTATTTCACTGTTTTCAAGCAGTTTAAACGAATTGGATTATTCTGTTATTATGCATTCAACGTTGGCTTCGATTCAGAAGCAAAGAAAGAGGGCTGCTGAATTCAGCAGCCCTCTTTTAGGGAAGATTTTTTATAAGTCAAAGACTACTTCATCAGCACCATTTTCTTGGTGGCCGTGAAGTCGTTCACATCCAAACGATAGATGTAAACACCGGACGGCAGATCCTTTGCCGTAAAGGTCGCTGTGTAGCGTCCCGCCGTGAGCTTCGTCTGTACCAGTGTTGCTACTTCCTGTCCCAGCAGGTTATAAACCTTCAAGGTCGCGAAGCCCGTTTCCATAAGCGAATAGGAAATTGTCGTATTCGGATTGAACGGGTTCGGGAAGTTTTGTTCCAACGCGTACTCTCTCGGCATTAAAACTTCCGGTGTCGCTTCAGCCGTCTGCTCATATTCATGAACCGTGCCGTTAATGTCATGTGAGAGTAGGCGATAGGTGTAGGTGACACCATTGACGACAGCCCGGTCGGTGTATTCGTAGTTGAGGGCGGTCTGACTGTTGCCGGAGCCGTCAACCTGTCCGACGGTCATCCAGTTACTCGACGCATTCATGCGCTGAACCTCAAAATAATCGTTATTCTGCTCGGTAGCGGTTGTCCAGGAG
>CAZADO010000252.1:0-2516 GCA_964483885.1 uncultured Alphaproteobacteria bacterium
CGCTTTCGTGTGTTGAAGGTCAGATATTCCGTGTGTGCTTTCATATTGTGTTTCCTGTTTTCTACCGAACAGATAGAATCATCCCGTAGGTGAGATTTTTCATTTTAACAGTACCATCTTCTTCGTTTGTGAGAAATTCTCTGCATTAAGACGGTAAAGATAGATGCCTGACGACAACCCTGCGCTGTTAAAAACAATTGTGTGTGTTCCGGCAGATTGTGATTCATTTACAAGTAACGCAATTTCTTGTCCTAACAGATTGAAAATCCTTAATGACACCTTACATGACTTCGGGAGCGAATAAGTAATCTGCGTGTACGGATTGAAGGGATTAGGGAAATTCGGGTAAAGTGTATAATCCGTAGGTGAGGGATGCTCAAGATACTTGGCGGGAGAGATATCCGGCCCTGTCTTCACAAGGTAGAAATCATAGAAACCTGCACCGAAAGAATTGGTCCTTCCCGCCACAATATAGCCTCCGTCGGTGGTCTGTTGAACGGAATATGCTTCATCATAGCTTATCCCTCCAAAGGTACGCGTCCAGAGTGTGTCGCCTTGTGCGTCCGTCTTCACCAGATAGAAATCATAGATTCCTGCGCCGAAAGACTTGGTGATCCCCGCCGCGATATAGCCTCCGTCCGTCGTCTGCTGAATCGAACAGGCCATTTCCCAGTCACTTCCCCCATAGGTGCGCGTCCAGAGTGTATCGCCTTGACTGTCCGTCTTCACCAGATAGAAATCAACAGAACCCATCCCAAATGACTGGGTGCATCCCGCCACGATATAACCTCCGTCTGTCGTCTGCTGAACGGACTCGGCTTCATCAAAGTTACTCCCTCCATAAGTGCGCGTCCAGAGCGTGTCGCCTTGGCTATTCATCTTCACAAGATAAAGATCATCTCGGCCCCCTCCGAATGACCATGTAAGCCCCGCCACAATATAGCTCCCGTCGATGGTCTGCTGAATGGAATAGGCTCCGTCATAGCTGCTCCCCCCATACGCGCTCGCCCATAGTGAATTGCCTTGGCTATCTGTCTTGATAACATAAAAATCATAGAATCCCGATCCAAAAGACGAAGAGGTTCCCGCCATAATATAACCTCCGTCGGTGGTCTGCTGAACACATTCGATCCATTCATCACTGCTTCCCCCATAAGTGCGCGTCCAGAGCGTGTCGCCTTCGCTATTCGTCTTCACCAGATAGAAGTCCCCAGAATCCGCTACGAAAGACTCCGTATATCCCGCTACGATATAGCCTCCATCGGTTGTTTGCTGAACAGAATAGGCTCTATCCTTATAATAGCTCCTCCCGTAAGTGCGCGTCCATAGAGTATCACCTTCGCTATTCGTCTTTACCAGATAAAAATCAGAATTTCCCGCTCCGAAAGAATCCGTGTATCCCGCCACGATATAGCCTCCATCTTCAGTCTGTTGAACGCAACGAGCTTCTTCAGAGTAGCTCCCTCCATAAGTGCGCGTCCAAAGCGTGTCAGGACTTGGCTGAGAAAAGCCTTGAGAAAAAAACAACAGTAAAATGCCATTGATACCTGCAATAAAAGGAGTCCACCTTCTCATGATTCCTCCCCATTGGTTGGCCACCTTGTCGGCACTTCGGCGTTCTAATACCGTTCCGACACGATTCTCGTCTTCAACTGAGAAATGTAATCGGTGATATTAATATCCTGTGGGCAGGCGTCCATGCAGTTGAAAATCGTATGGCAGCGCCACACCCCTGATCTCGTGTTCAGCATCCGGTAGCGTTCTTCCTCGCCTTCGTCACGCGAATCGAAAACGAAGCGATACGCTTTCAGCAGCGCTGCCGGCCCAAGGTATTCTTTATTCGCCCAGAGCGACGGACATGATGATGTGCAGCAGTTACACAAAATACACCACGACGCTTCTTCAATCTTGAGTTGATCTTCTTCGCTTTGATAGCGTTCGGTTGTTGGAGGTTTGCTGTTGTTAATCAAGTACGGCTTAATCGCTTCGAGTTTCTCCCAGAACGGCTCCAAATCAATCACCAAATCTCGAATCAAGGGAAATCCCGGCAGCGGTTCGACATGAATCACTTTGCCTTTCAGAAATTCCACCTGCGTCTTACATGCAAGGCGATTGATGCCGTTGATTTTCATGCCGCATGAACCGCAGATACCGCTGCGGCAGGAACGACGATACGACAGCGTTCCGTCCAGCTCGCCCTTGATATTATACAGCGCGTCCAGCACCGTACAACCCGATGGACATTCCAGTTTGTAAGTCTGGAAATACGGCTTTCCATTCTTTTCAGGATCATAGCGGAATATTTTGAATGTGCGTTCCATTTAGTATTTCCTCTCCATCGGCTGGTAATTTTTAATGATCACCGGTTTGTAGTCGAAGGTGATTTTACCGTCTTCATTGCGCCACGCCATTGTGTGCTTGAGCCACTTCTCATCATCACGCTTGGGGAAATCGGTACGCGAATGTCCTCCCCGGCTCTCCGTCCGGTTCAACGCTCCTTCCACAATGACTTCCGA
>CAZADO010000253.1:0-5223 GCA_964483885.1 uncultured Alphaproteobacteria bacterium
GAAAATTTCCGCGGGCCGGGACGCGACAAAGGCCTTGAAATCTTAGCGAAAGTGCGTAAGGAAATCGGACTCTCTGTTTTAACTGATATTCATCTGCCGGAAGATGCTGCGCCAGCGGCGGAGGTTGTGGACTTTCTGCAAATACCGGCGTTTTTATGCCGCCAAACAGACCTTGTCGTGGCGGCGGCGAAAACCGGCAAGCCGGTGAATATCAAAAAAGGCCAATTCATGGCTCCGGAGGATATGGCGTATATCGCGCAAAAAGCTGTCAGTACGGGCAACACGAAAATCATGTTGACCGAACGCGGTACGATGTTTGGTTATCATGATTTAGTCGTGGACATGCGCTCGCTGGTGAGGCTCGCTGAACTGGGATACCCAGTGGTTTTTGACGCGACGCACAGCGTGCAAACACCTGGTGGATCGGAAGGCGCGAGCGGCGGCACTCCAGAGTTCATCTTTCCGCTCGCACGAGCAGCCGCGGCGACGGGCGCGGTGTCGGCGTTTTTCATTGAAACGCATCCCAAACCGACCGAAGCGCTTTCTGACGGCCCGAATATGCTGCCGCTTTCACTGCTGCCGAATTTAGTCGAAGAACTTGTGCGAATTTACGAAGCGCTGCCGAAAGGCAAAACCAAACCACTGCCAACCCATTCGTAAGGAAGCCTATGCACCATCCTTAAACTGTTTTGTTCTCTGGCCTAAAAAAAACAGGAGGCGAAAATGTTTTACTTCAGAACGAACAGCAGGATTATTGGATGCATCGCGATAGGCATCTTCTGCGTGTTGTTTATTGTTTCATGTACAGAAGATGAGAATGGCGGCGGAGTCCCGAGCGAACTCGTTTCAGGCACAGTACGTGATGTTAGTGGGATACCGATTGAAGGTGTCAACATACATGTGATCTATGAAATCGAGGCGATTGATTATGGTGGATTTTCAGAAGGTATTGTCACCAACCTTGGTGACCAACAAGCCGCAGTACACCAGGCAACCGCTTCCGTCTTTGGTAATGCAAGTATTCAATCTAACTACCATGGTTCATTTTTGTACACGGGCAACAACCCGTTGACTTCTGGTGGTGACTGTTTGGGCTTTGACACACCCAATGATGTAACCTTCAGTTACTATACGGGCACACCCCTGACCAGCGGTGGTGAGTGTTTCGCGGGAACGGGCATCCCTGACGGTGCGGCTCAGGTTGAAATCTGGCTGGTGGGCGGCGGTATGTTGGGTTCGTATCCGATCAACGGAGCGGCCGTTGCCGGAGCGGCAGGCCTGTTCTATGGTCTGGATTATTACTTGGGCGCCGGCGCCAGTGATTATGTGTACTGCGTCGTGTCCCATGACAACTGCACCTATACTACCGTGGATACTTATGGCCCAGTCGGTGAAGATGGCGCGAGTGTCAATTATCCTATCGATAGCGAAAACGACTGGGATTGCCAATGTGAGGTAGAGGAAGAATGTGTCTGGATTGAATATCAGCATGCCGTGTGCTTGAACTTCACCGACGCTGGCGAAGAGAATGGCATTGATCTTTGCTGGTGTTGCCCGTTTGGAACTGAGCCGTCGATGACAGTTAATTTTGAATGGACATATGGTTGCACTGGCTCGAATCCTGAATGTGATGACCCGTCATGCATCCCCTATACTGGACCGGTTCATGGCCTCGACTATGCTTGGCAGCATGTTGTAGAGAACGATACAACATGCATGGATTATTCGGGCGTTGGTTACTGGACAACGAGAGTTTGGGCAGATGGCGAAGGTTGCATATGTCTTCACTTCAACAATCAATTGATTGTCGAGCTGACAGCAGAGCCGATTCTTCAGATTGGCGATCGTCAGTTGACCTTGAGCTTTAACGTAGCCGATGAGATGAATGTTCAGCACTATGACATCATGCGTGATGGCGCTAAGGTGGCGGAGCTGGAAGTTGCCGATGGTTCGTACACGTATGTGGATCAGAACCTGATTAACGGTCGTCGGTATGAGTATAGCATTGTTGCAGTTGGTTTGGATGAGACCATCGTGCTGGAATTTGACGGTAACAGTGTCTGGGCTGCAACGCCTTCGTTCTTGGCAACGGTTGTAACGGAATATGCATTCCATAAAAATTTTCCGAATCCTGTGGAGGATACAACACGTATTGTTTATGACATTTTGGAGGCCATCCATGTCCAGTTGACGTTTGGACCAGCAGGCGGAGGAACAATAGCAACGCTGGTATCGGCGGTTCTTGGAACGGGTAGGTATAGGAGAACCTTGGATATGAGTAATTTGGCAAACGGCTTATATGTGTGTGAGATGGATACCGGAGATGCTCTTTTCGCAAGTTGTACCATGCTTAAGAATACTCAAAGCTATGCCTCGCTACGCAATGCGCTCTCCAACAGCACTACGCTTGATAATGGTTCATATGCATTTAATGTAGCCATCGGAGATTCGATTGATATTCGTGATGAGTTGTACCATGAACTGGGTAGAGTCTTGCTTGAGCGAGTAACTTTTGTGGCGCTAAAAAATGGATACCTTCCTGCAGATACCACGCTTGACCTTACAGAACAGGACCACTATACTATCGATTTCACTCTTTATCCCGAATTGAATGAGTAAAACATGCCAGTAAATTCCGATACAATTCGCCTGAACAATGCGATTTTCTACGCCTATCATGGCGCGCTGGAAGAAGAACGCGCTTTAGGGCAGGCGTTTGAAGTGGACGTGGAAGTCAAGGGTGAATTTGCGCGAAACAAAGGCGCGGATGATCTGCATTGGACGGTGGATTATACGCTGCTTTACCGCGCGGTCACAGAGATTTTTCAGAGCCGGAGCTTTCAGCTTTTAGAAACAATGGCCGCGACGATTGCGCATGGGCTTTTAGAGAAATTTCAACCGATTCAGGAAGTGACGATTCGTGTGCGCAAGCCGCATGTCCCGATGGGCGGACTGCTGAAGAATGTCGAAGTGGAGGTGACGCGGCGACGTGAGTCTTAATTACTCGTATATCGGTTTCGGCGCGAATTTGGGAGAGCCGCAGAAAACATTCGCAAATGTTCTTCGGTTGTTGGAGGGCGCTCCGGTTACCGTACGCCTCATCTCGAATATCTATCGCACCACTCCTTGGGGCGGCGCTTCCGGACCGGATTATTTGAATGCAGTTATTGAACTGGATACAGAACTATCTGCGTTAGAACTTTTCGAGTTGCTACGGGACTTTGAAAAGAAATGCGGCAGGGAACGACCTTTTCCGAATGCACCGAGGACTTGCGATCTTGATTTATTATTGCATCGCGGCGAAATTATCTCAACCGAGGAGTTAGTGGTTCCACATGCGCGGCTGCACTTAAGGCGTTTTGTGTTAACTCCGCTTTGTGATCTTATTTCTGACGAGAAACATCCGATTCTGACTGTTTCTTTTCGGGAACTTTTGGCAACCGTGCCGGATAACGGAGATGTGCGGTTGATATGTTCAGCGGAAGAATTTTATTCGAGTATATCCTCATGAACAACATGCGCTATTTAACGATTGAAGGGGTTATCGGAGTCGGCAAGACGTCGCTCGCTGAAATCTTGACGAACCGGCTGCAAGGGCAAATTGTGTTGGAACGCCCGGAAGAAAACCCTTTTCTTGAAGATTTCTATGTTGATCCCAAACGGTTCGCTTTTCAAACACAGCTTTTCTTCTTGCTGTCGCGTTACCGGCAGCAGCAGGAATTGCCCGAGCCCGACTTTTTTCACCCTGTTCTCATAGCGGACTACTTGTTTGCCAAAGACAAGATTTTTGCCTACATTAATCTGAGCGAAGCGGAGCTTTTGCTCTATGAGCGGGTGATGGAAATTCTCGAGCCTCGCATTCGTAAACCGGACTTGGTGATTTACCTGCAGTCATCGACCGAGCGGCTGATGAAAAATATCCGATTGCGCAGCCGTCCTTATGAACGGTCGATGAGTGAAGAGTATATTCGAACGTTGAACGAAGCGTACAATCAATTTTTCTTCAACTATAACAACACCCCTCTTCTGATTGTGAATGCCACGCGTATTGATTTTGTGAAAAACGAGGAACATCTCGAAGCGCTGGTAGAAGAAATTCTGCGTGAGCGCGCCGGGACGAGTTTTTATAATCCGGCGGAGACATAGGTGAGTTTTTTATTTCGACTTTTTCTGATTGTTGTGGCGATTTTATTTCTGTTTCGCTGGGTGGGGAGGATGCTTTCCCGCGGAACTCAAAAGCGCGACGCGGAGCTGCGCGGTAAACCTAAGAATCCCCCCCCGCCGCTGCCGTCCGAGGACATTCGAGATGCTGATTTCAAAGATATAACCGATTGATGCCATGAAACGAAAAATTATTTCCACCATCAAAGCGCCGCAGGCTATCGGGCCGTACAGTCAAGCCGTAAAGGCAAAAGGGACATTTCTTTTTACTGCCGGGCAGATTCCACTTGATCCGGCGACAGGAGAAATGGTCGGTAAAACTGCCGCCGAGCAGGCTGAACAGGCGCTGAAAAATTTGCAAGCTGTCTTGGAAGCTGGAGAGAGCGACCTTGCGCATGTAGTGAAGGTCACGGTCTTTTTGCAGGACATGAACGATTTCGCCTCCGTCAATGAGGTATATGCGCGTTTCTTTCCGGAAAATCCTCCGGCACGCAGCGCGTTTCAAGTTGGCGCGCTCCCCAAGGGAGCTTTAATCGAAATCGAGTGCATTGCGTTGGTGCCGTGAGACGACTTCTTTTCGCCGGATTTCTTGCCGTGCTATTGTGGGGAATGTTGTCTACCGCTTTCGGTGCTCCTGCCGATACCTTGCAGACGAAGCAGAAGAGTCCCGGCGGCGCAATGCTGCGTTCGCTTGTTTTTCCCGGTTGGGGACAGTTTTATAACGAGAAATATCTCAAGTCACTGGTAGTTTTCGGAATCGAAGCGGGATTTGCGGCCAGCATTTCCTACCAGAGCGATCAAGTCAAGCGCTACGAAAAAAAGGACGACAGCGAAGCCGCGAAATTCTATCGCAATGACCGCAATCGTTTGATCTGGTGGCTGGCAGGATTCGTGCTGCTGTCGATGGGGGATGCGTATGTGGATGCGTATCTGTTCAATTACGATATTTCACCGGATATCTCACTGAACATATCACCTGTGGAAGGATTGGTTGTCACATGGAACGCTCAGAAGCTCTGGCGCTCATGCAGGAGCATATCAAGACGGTAAATCTTCAGAAGC
>CAZADO010000254.1:0-4082 GCA_964483885.1 uncultured Alphaproteobacteria bacterium
TCACTGCAGAAAGGATTAAAAGCGAAACAAGAAAGTGACGCATAAACAGGCCTCGGGACATTCCACCTTAATTAGTTATTATATAAATTTTTCCGAAAAAAGTCAACACTTTTTTGGGCTTTCTGAGTGGGAGCTGTATTCATTTTCCGCGTCTTTGAGTTCCTGTTGGGTGTTGATACCCCTGACCTCTCTGAAATCCGCGATAGCATGGGCTTCTACACGCTTGCCCGCTTCAACCATCAGGCCAATCACATCGGTGAGATAATACTCGCCTTTCCGATTGTCAGGCTGCACATGTTTAAGATATTCAAATAATTCTTGGATATTAAACGCATATATCCCAGAATTAATCTCATTAATTTTCTTTATATCAGACGATGCCTCTTTTTCTTCGATAATCGCTTGAAAGGCGCCGTCAGTATCCCGTACGATTCTACCGTAACCTGTAGGATTTGGCAAAACAGTCGAAAGAACAGATGCCGCATTTTGGTTTTGCTGGTGAATTTGAAGCAACCGCGCCAAGGTTTCGCCGCGTAACAGCGGCACATCTCCAGAAAGAACAACAACATCACCAAGCTTTCCGTAAAGAGCCGATTCTGCTTGCATGACAGCATGTCCGGTTCCTTTGGGCGGATCTTGGACGACAAACTGAACCGTCCTACCTATTAGACGCTCTTGCACCTGTTCACGTTTATGCCCTATGACGATAATCGTTTCGTCGGGATGCAAATAATCCGCAGCACTTAAAACATATTCAATGAGCGGCTTCCCTGACAGTGGATGCAATACTTTCGGCAAGTCGGAATCCATCCGCTTGCCCTTCCCTGCCGCCAAGATAATTGTTGCCAGCAAATCGTTGCCTCACCTGTTAGAACAAATAAAACAGAAGAGTAGTTCCATACCGGCTATTCACTTGCCAAGATTAAGTCTTTTGTTAAACCGGCAAGTTGTCAATAAGCCGAACAGAACCTATCTTTCCTGCTATAATCAACAAAACATCCCCACAAATCTCATTGACTTTCTCAAATGATTCCGGGTGTACGATGTCATAATAATCAGGTTTGAATTCAGGAATATCGCTTAGTTCACTCCGCATCACTTCCCGCACGCTATTCCCGTCACTTTCTCCGCCAAGAATCCGAGCTTCTCCCGCTTTCAAGGCTCGATAAAGAACGGTTGCTTTAGGCCTTTCGTCAGCGGTCAGATACGCATTGCGAGATGACATCGCCAGTCCGTCATTCTCTCGAATGGTCGGACCAACAAGAAAGCGGATGGGAAAATGCAAATCCTGTGTCAAATGCCGGAGAACCGCGGCTTGCTGGGCGTCCTTCTGTCCAAAAGCGGCGACATCCGGCATGACAATATTGAACAGCATAGCGACAACCGTGCAAACACCTCGAAAATGTCCCGGTCTGACAGCTCCTTCATAAACCGAACTCAAGCCCTCCACTTCGACATAAGTGGCATGCTCTTTCGCGTAAATTTCCTCTTTTTCCGGAGAAAAAACAACATCAACCTTCCGCTTGGCAAGCAACGACAAATCCCTTTCAAGATTGCGAGGGTATCGCTCTAAATCTTCGTGAGGACCAAATTGTGTCGGATTGATGAAAACAGAAACGACCAGATGCTCACACTGTTGCCGAACCATATCTACCAGAGAGAGATGTCCTTCATGGAGCGCTCCCATTGTCGGCACAAAACCGATTCGATGTCCCTCGCGTTTCCAGTCTTTTGACAGGGATTGCATTTGGGCTACTGTATGAATCGTCTGGATGTTCGGCATCGCTACCAGCTCTCGTCTTTGGTAGGATAGCGGCCTTCGCGGACGTCTTCCGCCCACCTCGACACAGCATCGCGAATAAGCTGCGCTCCTTCGACATAGCGGCGCACGAATTTCGGTTTGAAATCCTCTATCATTCCCAAGAGATCGTAATTCACTAAAATCTGTCCATCGCAATCCGGGCCTGAGCCAATTCCAATCGTGGGAATCGTTAGCTGCGTGGTAATTTTAGCCGCCAGAGCGCTATCCATTTTCTCCAAAACAATAGAAAAGACTCCAGCATCCTGCAGCGCCAGAGCATCCTCTTCGATTTGTTTGGCATCTTTTTCTTTCCGACCCTGAACCGGATAACCTCCGTAGATATTTACTCGCTGAGGAGTCAGACCCAAGTGTCCCATGACGGGAATTCCCACCTCAACCAACCGCCGAATAGTACTCAGCAAATACCCCGCACCTTCGACTTTCACACCCTGCGCTCCGCCTTCTTTCAGGAAGCGAACGGCGTTTTGAATCGTGTCCTCGGTCGAAACCTGAAACGTCCCGAAAGGCATATCCGCAATGACCATGGCTTTGTTACTTCCACGTGCAACGCAACGTGTCAGGAAAAGCATGGAGTCCATCGTCATCGGAATTGTCGTCGTATGCCCCGCGATAACATTGCCTGCAGAATCACCAACCAGCAGCAAATCAACACCGGCGTTCTCTTCGATGGCTGCATAAATCGCATCATAGGCCGTTAGACAGACGATTTTGCGACCTTCTCTTTTGTACTTGAAGAGCGTTTTTGCGGTTACGCGTGGAAAGGTTTTAATCTCTGTTGACACGTTCACCTCACAAAGTGTTTGATGAAATAATACCACCTCCGAGAAGCGTATCTCCCTTGTAGAAAACGGCGGATTGTCCCGGTGTGATTGCAAAAGCCGGTGAAACAAATTCGATTTGAAGTGTTCCATCATTCCGAGGAATGATATACGCAGGCGCACTCGGATCTCGATACCGAATCTGAACGTCCGCCTCGAAAGGTTCAGTGGGAGCTGACCATGACACCCAATTCACTTGTTCGACTGTCATGACACTACCGTAACATTCTTCTTCTTCATCGACGAAAATTCGGTTTGTCTTAGCGTCAATTTGCCGAACATAAAGCGGGCGCGGCCATGTCAAACCCAGCCCCTTACGCTGACCGATGGTGTAGTTCGGAAAACCGTTATGCGTTCCAAGAACTTTTCCGCCGGGGCCGACAATCTCACCGTTGCCGATTGCTTGCAACGCTTCGGGATTTTGCTTCAACAGGAAGTCTCGATAATCTCCTTCGGGGATGAAACAGATTTCCTGACTGTCCGCGACATCAGCGTTAATCAGTCCAAGTTCACTCGCTTTTTTCCGCACGTCAACCTTACTTAATTCTCCCAGAGGGAAGAGCGTATGTTTCAGATGTTCCTGCGAAATTCTCCAGAGCGCATACGATTGATCCTTGGGACGAAACGCCGCACGCCGCATCTGCACGCGCGAAGAATCCTTTTGCAACCGGGCATAATGACCCGTCGCGAAGAAATCCGCGCCATACATCTGAGCTTTGTCCCACAACACCTGCCATTTCATAAACGCATTGCATCGTTCGCACGGATTCGGCGTGCGACCGCGCAGGTACTCTCGAATGAAATCCTGAATAACTTCGCCTAAAAATTCCTGTGAAACATCAATCGTATAGTGAGGGAAACCGAGTCGAACTGCGACCGCTGTGGCATCATGCTCACTGCTGAGCGAGCAGCAAGAAGCCTGTCTGCCTTCTGCGTCTGCTCTCAGCCGCATCGTCAATCCGATGACGCGGTATCCTTTCTCCAGCAGCAACGCCGCTGCAACTGAGCTGTCCACCCCGCCGCTCATCGCAACCGCAACAAGTCCTTTGTCTTGCTTCATAAGTTCACCGTCAAGGAATCGAACGCGTCTGTGACACATCCTGCGCGGAATCCAGATTCGCCTGCGCCCATTCCTCCGTTATCGCAACAAGTTTCTTAATCAAATCATCATCGGTTCTTAAAATATGATCCCCTTCCAACCATACGCGCTTTGGCTGTCGAGGGAAAGCATCCGCCAAATTTTCGGCGCACTCTGTTGGGATTCGCCGGTCATTTCGCCCATTGACAAGCAGTACCGATCGATCTCCGCTACGCGGAGCCCATCTCGCCGGTTCGACAGGTTTGAGTGCGAAAGCCGCCGGACGCGCCGCCAATCCTGCAAGCCATCCGGGACAACCTTGAACTCGCAAATCACTTTTCAAGAGCTTCTGAATACCTGCGCC
>CAZADO010000255.1:0-8759 GCA_964483885.1 uncultured Alphaproteobacteria bacterium
CCGAAATCGGTAAATATTTCAAAGATAATCTGACAGGTTGCACTGGCATCCAGATGAATCAGATGGATATCTCCAAACTCATCATTGGATACATGGTGATCGATGTTTGCGATTTTTGCATTGGGTGCAAGATTCTCTTCAATGCTCCCGATACGAACCTTAGTCCCGGCATCCAAAATAACAGCGGCGTCATATTTTTGCCGGTGAGGTCGCTGGGCTGCGGATTGAATGCGTTCGATACCGGGAAGAAAACTCAACTGCTCCGGAATTGGATCCATAATCACCGGAACCGATTCTCGATTCAACCTCCGGCAGAGCGAATCAAACGCGAGCAGCGAACAAATTGCATCTCCGTCCGGATGAACGTGAGTCGTCAGAAGCAACGGACAGCGTTGGTGTAAAAAATCAAAAAGCGTTCGGAATTGCATCGTCAGGTCGTTCCTCCATCATCGCTCTCATGAATCTGCTTAAGGAGTTCCTCGATACGAGAGGCGCGTGCGACAGTCGGATCGGGGATAAAACGGATTTCAGGATGATATTTCAAGACAATGCGCTGGGCAAGTTCATGCCGCAGTTGTTTTCTATGTCGGGAGAGCACTTTTGCTACAAGTTTCCAGTCTTCTTCACGGCTCGTTAGAAGGCTGTAATAGACTTTTGCGTAACGCAGGTCTTTCGAGACTTCGACCGCCGTTACGGTAATGATGTCCCGTGACGGCAAATCCTGCAGTTCCGAAATCAGAACGGAAACCTCGCGCTCCAGAAGTCTTGCTACTCGTTTGAGCCGTCGATTCTCCATTCTTCTTCCTTATACTCCTTACCGAAAGGTCACCTCATGGGAGATAAGTTCCATGCGTGGATCCGCTCGTAAGACATCTAAAATATGAGCGAACGTACTCTCAATCTGTCGCCCGTCATTGCAGACATAAGCGGCGGCCAACTGCGCTCGCTGCCATTTATCCTGAAAATCAATTTCGGCCAGAGAAATGTTGAATCGTTTCTTCAGGCGTTCTTTCAAGGAACTCAGCACTCGGCGTTTTTCTTTGAGCGATTGACTGGCCGGGAAATATAATTCAATCGTCAAAAGGCCGACAAGGCAACTCATGAGTTCGTGGTGAGTTTCCGTTTGACTTCGACAAGGTTGATGGCTTCAAAACTGTCTCCAATCTCGATATCGTCAAAGCCATCGAGACTGATTCCACATTCGGAGCCGGCTCTTACTTCGCGGGCGTCATCTTTAAAGCGTTTGAGCGATGCTATCGTTCCCTTCCAAAGTTCCTTGCCTTCCCGCAAAGCGCGAATCGTGTGACGGCGTTCGATATGTCCTGAAACAACAAAACAACCTGCGATATTTCCAACTTTTGGAATCTTGAAAACCTCACGAACTTCAATCAAGCCCACCACTTCTTCCTTCGTATCCGGATCGAGGAGTCCTTCAAGAGTATTGCGGATATCATCAATCATTTCATAAATAACTTTATACACGCGAATATCGATGCGTTCACGATTGGCTGTTTCACGCGCTTTAATGTTTGGGTGAACATGAAATCCGAGCACAATCGAACCGGTTGTCGAAGCCAGAAGGATATCCGACTCCGTAATCATGCCTACGCCGCGGTGCAGGATATTTACGGCGACTTCACCGGTGGAAAGCTGCTGCAAGGAATCACAAATCGCTTCCACGGAACCGTCGGCGTCGCCTTTAATGATGAGCGAAAGTTCCTTAGCGGCGCCGCGTCTAATCTCATCGGATACATGATCCAAACTCATCATTTCAATTTGACGGAACGTTTGCTCACGACGAAGGAGCTGACGACGCATCGCAATCTCTTTGGTCTCGCGCTCACTGTCGAAGACGACGAAAAGATCCCCGGCTTGCGGCGCACCGGAAAATCCGACAACCTGAATCGGTTGCGAGATACCGGCTGTTTGAATGCGCTTGCCGCTCTCATCGAGCATTGCGCGCACTTTTCCATAGTGTTGACCGCAAACGAAATTGTCGCCGATTCGAAGTGTTCCATTTTGGACCAAGATTGTCGCGACCACTCCACGACCCTGCTCCAGCCTTGATTCAACCACAGCGCCGCGCGCCTGCCTCTTGGGATTCGCGCGCAGTTCCAGCACTTCCGCTGCAACCAAAATTTCGTCCAGTAGTTTATCGATACCCGCTCCGGTCTTCGAAGATATTTCGGTAACCTGAAATTTTCCTCCCCAATCCTCAACCAGAATATTCTGTTCGGCCAACTGCTGGCGAATAGTTTCCGCATGGGCGCTCGGCTTATCCATTTTCGTAATGGCAACCACAATCGGAACACCGCCTGCTTTCGCGTGGTCAATCGCTTCAATCGTCTGGGGACGCACTTGGTCATCCCCGGCAATAATGAGCACAACGATATCCGTCACTTGAGCACCGCGAGCACGCATCGCCGTAAAGGCTTCGTGACCGGGAGTATCGAGGAATGTAATCTGCTTACCTTTGTAATTCAGCTCATAAGCCCCGATGTGCTGTGTAATCCCGCCAACTTCAGCGGCTGCAACGGACGAACGACGCAGGTAATCCAACAGAGAGGTTTTACCATGATCAACATGTCCCATAATCGTGACCACCGGTGCGCGCTCGATGAGTTGTCCTTCATCCGCTTCTTCAGAAACCTCGTCCTCCTGAGGTTCCATCTCACTGATGAATTCCGTTTGAAAATCGAATTCATCTGCCATCAATTCAATCGTATCACGATCCAATCTCTGATTGATGGAAACCAGTTTTCCCATCGATAGGAATTTTTTAATGACTTCGGAAACGGCAACTCCCATCAGGTTCGCCAGCTCCTGCGTCGTCACAAATTCCGTCAAACGGAGAATCGAATCGTCCTCTGCGGCTCCGGTATCGGCCACATGTTCCTGACGGCGCCGACGTTGTCGTTTCTCCTGCATAGCCGCCATTGTCGCTTTAATGGTTGCAGCGACTTCAGCCGCGTCCACTTTCTTCTTCTTCTTTACACGTTTCCGGCGGCGTACATGGGTTTCCGTCGTTTGTATCGTCTCGGTTCTATATTTATCCTTTTTCTGAGCTGCCAGCAGTTTGCGCTGCTTTTCCAAGCGTACAAGATCCGCTTTAGTGGGCTTGGGAATCTTCCGTTTCTTCGCTTCAGGTTTATGTTCCGGTGCTTTGGCAGCAATTTTTCCTTTGACTTCCGGAACTTTAGGAGGTTCTGCAGGTTTCTTCCCGGGTCTCCGTTTTTTATCAGGTTCAGGGGGAGGAGCGGCGGGTTTCTTGGCTTCCTCTTTTTCGGGCGGCGTCACTTCCACCGTCGGAGGCGTTTCGGCTTCTTCAACCTTCTCCGGTTCCGGCTCAGGAGCGGGAGCAGCCGGTTTCGCTTTGCGCGCTTTTCTTTTCTCTTCCCGTTCCTGTTTTAAGGCTTCTGCCTCGCGGATAAGTTCCTCAGCGGCTTCCATCGTGGGAGCCGTGCTCTCATCCAAAATCTTCCGCAGTTGCTCTGTGCGGGCTTTCTCCGCTTCGCGGCGTTTCGAATCTTCGGTTTCCCGGAGTTCGGCTTCCTGCTGCTGCTGCCAACGAAGCTGATCGAACTTCTTGAGAGCCTCATCATACATTTCAGTCGAAATCGGTGACATGTGCTTCGGCGTTTTAGGAAAAGAGAAGCCCATACCTTCCAGGTATTCGATAATAACCGGGCTGGCGACATTCAGTTCTTTCGCGATCTGATAGACTTTTCTTTTACTTACCGGTGTCACTTTCTATGCCTCTTTATCATCCTCAGAAGGCTCTTGGTCCGATTCCTCGTTCAATGTGCTCTCGTCACTCTCCTCGAAATAGGATTCAAGAAGAGTTATCGTTTCGTCTGCGCGTACTTCTCCAATACCGGGAATTTCCATCAGTTGTTCGCGACCGGCATCCAATACGGCATCTGCGGTTGCGAGTCCGTGATTCTTGAGCAGTTCGATCATTCGGGGAGATAATCCGTCCACTTCATCAATCGATAACTCCGCCGCCGCTGAATATTCCGTTTCTTTGATGGGCTCGATCTGGAATTTCGTCAATTGCGAGGCCAGTCGAATATTCTGTCCCTTTTTCCCAATCGCGAATTGTATCATATCGTCCGGAACAATCGCTGTCGCTCGCCGGTTTTCTTCATCCAGCAGCACCATCAGCGGTGTGACCGGAGCCATGGAGCGCTTGATAAACGTTTCCGTATCTGGATGCCAGTGAATCACGTCTATCTTTTCGTTGTTTAATTCCCGTACGATCGCCTGAATTCGTACGCCTTTCATTCCCACGCATGCACCAACAGGATCAATGCGCTTGTCATTGGAAAGCACGGCGATTTTCGTCCGGTCCCCCGGTTCTCTGGCAATATCCTTTATCTCGATAATATTATCATAAATTTCAGGAACCTCCAACTCGAAGAGTCGATGGACGAAAGACGTGTCCGCGCGTGAAACGATAATCTCAGGCTCCTTCGTCGTCCGGTTGACCTCTTTGATGATAACCCGAATAGACTCTCCGCGACGGTATCTCTCGTTATACACCTGTTCGGCTTTGGGAAGGACTACTTCGGTGCGATCCACATTAATGCGAATTTCGCGACGATTAATCTGACGAATATCACCTGAAACGATTTCACCGATACGACCGGAAAACTCCTGATATAGATTCTCTTTTTCGATTTCTTTTATTTTCTGCGCCAGATTTTGCCGCGCGGAGGTCACCAATCGACGCCCGAAAGCGTTGTAGTCGATCTGTTCAGCGAAGACCTCTCCCAGTTCCAAATCCTCATCGATTTCTTGAGCGCGCGACAGAGGAATTTGCGTCACTTCATCTTCAAATTCCTCGTTAGAGACAACGGTTCTTTCGCAGAAAATCTCGATGTCTCCCTTGTCGAGGTTGAAAATCACATCGAAGTTGTCGGAGGTGCCGTACTTCTTCTTGATCATCGCCAGAAATACATTCTGGATGATGTCCTGAAAAACCTCTCGCTCGATTTTCTTCTCACGAATAATCTGCGCAATGGCTTCAACAATCGGGGCATTCATCTCTTCTTGCTCTCCCTCGGAAACGATTTTATCTCGGGCAGAACGCGGGCGCTGAGAACATTTTTATAGGCGACATGTTCTCGTCCCGTAGCTGTCTCGAGTTCTATTCCTTCCTCCTGAGTTTCTACCAATCGTCCGCTGAGCTCGCGTGGTCCCTTTTCATCAGGTAGCATAATTTTCAGCAAACGGCCTGTATTTTTTCGAAATTGCCACTGCTGGCTAAGCGGATAGCCAATGCCGGGGGACGTAACTTCCAAACGCCAATCTCCCGCCAACGACGGATGGTTGTTCAAATGGTGCTGGAGTTTTCGACTCAGGAAAGCACAATCGTCGATGGAAATCTCCTGGTCGCGTCGGTCCACTACGATATAAAAACGTGAACGTCCGGCATGACCTTTATCCTGAAGTTCCAGAACTTCAACACCTTCCTCTTCCAGCAGAGGCAGCAGCTCTTTTTCTAAAAAGCTATCGATGACTATTCCCATGGAGAAAAACTGAAAAATTAAAGAAAAAAGTGGGTGAAAACCCACTTCTTTTGTAATTATACAAAATTTCTTGGATAAAAGCAAGTGGAATTTTACATGATTTACTGGATTTTAGAGACCAGTTGTGTGACTTTGTTCTTTAAAGGAGAATCAGGGTACTGCTTTAAAAGAAGCTGATAGGTCTGGAAGGCTTTATCGTCTTGATTTACAGCAAGATAACATTCCCCTGCTCGATACATAGCCTGAGCTGAAAAATAATGTCTGCGGTGCTTTCGCGGGATGGAAAGATAGGTCTCCGCCGCTTCTTCATACCTGCCCTGTGATTCCTGACAGGCAGCGAGTCCTGCAATGGCCGCCACATCTATGTATTTATCAACATGATACTTAGAGACATATTCTTTAAATCCCGCCTCTGCTTCTTCGAACTTACCTTGAAGAAACGCGCTCTTTGCCAGATAAAATTGCGCTTCACCGGCTATGCGACCGCCGTATTGTGTCTTCAGCGCTTGAAATTGGGATTCCGCCGCATCAAAGCGCTTCATCTCAAACATTACCTTGGCTATTGATAAATTTAGAGATGCTTCTTCGAAAGCCTTCTGCTGATTCCCTCGAACCAAGAAAAACGCCACAATGACGATGAGAATTCCCGCAACGATCGCCATGACAAGCTTGCGGTTCTGCTCATAAAATTGCTCGACTTTCTGCGCCATCCCGATGAGTTTGTCTTCTCTCATTTCCTTGCGGGATAGACGTTTCTTTGATTTGCTTGTCTGAGTTGCCATGGAACTCCTGAAGGTTGACGTGAATAAGAATATTTCGTGCCCCCGAGACGATTCGAACGTCCGACACACGGTTTAGGAAACCGTTGCTCTATCCATCTGAGCTACGGGGGCAGATCGTTCGGTTTATAAAATCATCCTAAACTCTGGCTGCTCCCGGGTCTTCGTGGCGCTATGAAGAAAAATGCCAATACTAAATATCGCTATTTTTTAGGACTTTGTCAAGGTTACTGAGTCAATATGCGCCGGACCTGAAAACATCTTCGCGTGTCATCTTCAATATCGATAATCGCTTGTGTCGTATCTGAAATTTGGATAAAATGAAACGGTCCTGCTGCATCCAACGCGCTGTAGATCGAATATAGAGAATCTCCGGGTAGGGATTGCCATTTTAGTCGGATACTGTTGGCATTGATAACAGCAATCGTCAGTTGCAGGATATCAATTTGTGACACAGCTATCGGTGTCGTGAGTGGAGCCGAACGACCAAAAATATCTTTACCGGCAATGGTAAACCTGTAAGCCGCCACCAGCGATTCGTCGAGACCTTCAATCGTCGTTTCCAGCAGTTCGAAATCCCACAGTTCCGGATTCTGTGCTCGCGAAACGGAGGGCGACGACATTGAAACATCCGTTGTATCGTAGTAAATCCAATAGCTTTCGAAATTCCGATCCTTTGCTTGAGGGCTCCATCGAAGCGCGACACTTGAAGGACCGACTTGGCCTGCTACTACGATGATTGATGAATCGGGGGCACTCGTGTCAGGATGCATTTCGTTATAGGCAATAGCGCTGTCGATTGCGTTGATTAGCGGCTCGTAAAAGGCAAGAGTTTTTTCAAAGGTAGTCATGGTTGCTGGCATGAGACCCGGTAAGAACTCATCCCAATCCATGCGTTCGTCTAAGGAATCCGGGAATTCATCGAGTTCCATGTGAATAAATGTCTCGGGATCAACGTAGATATCATGATTTTCGTGGGAAACCAAAGCTTGCTGATTCCCTCCCCAGCCAGAAAGATCCTGCGTGCTCATCAAGGTGATTGGCGGTTCGGTTCCATAGTAAGCGTAAGGTGGATTCGAATACAATCCTAAATAAGCATCGATGCGGACATTTAATCCTGGGAAAATCGGCAAGTCGCTGACAGGATATTCTCCTAAAAAATGAATCACATCCTGATGGTCCGCACGGTCGCGCACAGGCAGATTTGGTTTGCTATCGTCTCGAAATACGGACATCTGTATATCTCGAAGCACCGGATGTGCATCCGAATCATAGGAATGCATCTGAAACGTCAAACAGGGAAATTCCGGACCTGCGTGCAGCGCTTCAAAAGCGATCTCATGGCAGGTTTGAAAAACCGTACGCTTGTTCCGTGTCGGATCGCTAAGGGACTTGGAATTGTCATATTGACCATGCCCCGAATCCCAAGCAACTTCCCGTCCTGCGCCGCTAATCATCAACAGCCGCGCTCCGAGCTGCGTATAAAGGCGAAACCCGACAGAATTAGAAATAAAATCGTCGTTCGGATGCGGCATCTGGACAATGATTCTGTCGCGGGGAGCATTCACGCGAAAAACGAAGAGTCCCCATCCGTTTCGAAAACTGCCGGTGACATCGTCCGTCGCGATAGTGTCCACATTATCATCGAAAAAAGAACTATCCAATCGCTCGCGAAGTAAATAATATTCAGAAGTATCATCTATTAGATGCACAAGTTCATACCGAAAAAGAGAATCATGCAGCGACAACAATGCATCAGCGCTGTTCCAATATTCCTGATTACAAAACGTAAAAATCTGTTCCCAAACAGAGAGAATCGAGTCGCCTGTTTCTCCATCCTCAATAACGAGGAAATCCCCGAAACCCGTTGTCTGTGGATCAAGAAATTCAGGCCCATAGAAATTGTAACCTTCTCGAGCGATTCCTTCCGAGATATGACTAACGAAATTATCATAAGCGCAAGTCGGCGCTTCTCCCAGAACGAAACCTTCCAATGAACCGGTTTCTTCAACGATAGTAGCGTTGGCAACGTTCATGCAAAGGAAGCAGAGAAAAAACACTGTCCACCAATATTTCATCATCATAACCTCACGCATCCGTAAAAATCTTTCCGGGATTCAGCAAATTCAACGGATCAAAACATTTTTTTATGTCTCTCAGAATATCGATTTCCTTTTTGCCAAGCGCTATCGGGAGATAATGCTTCTGCGAATAACCGATGCCGTGCTCTCCACTGATGGTTCCGCCCAGTTGTACGGTCAGTTGAAACATTTCCTCAATCGCTTTCGGCAGTACTTCTTTCCAATAAGAATCTTCAAGGTCTCGCTTTAAGATATTACAATGGATATTGCCGTCTCCCGCATGTCCATAGCTAATCACATCAATATTCCAGCGGTCGGCAATCTTATGAATTCCGTCGATAAGTTTAGGAAGGTTACTGCGCGGCACA